>CBFQYI010000101.1:0-11599 GCA_965720825.1 uncultured Chryseobacterium sp.
GCCTGACGTTGTTTCCAATGTAAACAACCTGTAAGAAAATGTCAATCTGCTTCCTTCCTTCAGTATTTTAAATGATAATAATGTGAACAGCTTCATGGTAATTCCTATCATGAAAGATGGTGAGCTCCTTGCCATCATGGAATTCACCTCGCCTATTGCCGGAAGTTTCAATGGTTTAAAGCTTAAAAAACTGGAATTTTTCACTGATATGGTTCTTTTTTCTCTGAACAGATTTTACTTTGAGAAAAACTATCAGATAGAAGCTATTATTCAGCGTGAATATACGACCATCCACGACAGTGTGGTATGGAAATTCAGAAATGAAGCTGAGAAATATTTTACGGCATCACTTGGAAAAAAAATATATACTTTAAAACAGATTGCATTCAAAAATCTGACTCCTTTGTTTGGGGTTTCAGATATCCGTTCTTCTTCTGAAAAACGTTTTAATCTGATGCTGCAGGATCTTAATCAACAAATTGAATGGCTGAATGAGGTTTTAGTACTCACCAATTCCGATTCAGAAAAATTTGTACTGGCGCTGGATGTTTTTGAAAATGAGATCAACAATGAAATCAAAGCGGATACGGAACAACGTTTCCAGAGGTTATTAAGGGAAGAAATTCATCCTTTTTTACAAGGAAAACTGGAAGTAAGAACTTCGAGAGAAATAAAAACGAAAATCAAAGACTATTTTTCACACATCTTTACTTCTACAGATCTGTTCTATCATCACAGAAAGAACCTTGATGATTCTATCACTCTGGTCAACCGAAAACTGGCAGATATGCTGGATGAAAGCCAGGTAAAAGCACAGGAAATTTTTCCACACTATTATGAAAGATTTAAGTCTGATGGTGTGGAACACAATCTGTACAGTGGTTCTACCATCGCTCCTGAGCTGCACTATACTTCGAAAGTAGTTCACAAACTGAGATACTGGCAGCTGAAAACCATCTGTAAAATGGAACTTGAATTTCAGTCGTTCAAAAAGTATCTTCCTGTACCGCTTGATATTGCTTCACTGATTTTTGTATATAATGAAAAAATAGACATCCGTTTCAGAATGGATGAAAAACGCTTCGATGTAGATGGAGCTTACAATTCTTATTACGAAATTATCAAAAAACGTCTGGATAAGGCGCATGTCAAAGATTCTTCTGAACGTATCACTGCACCCGGAAAAATCACTATCGTCTATTTCGGAATGGAAAATCAGAAAGAATATCTTGACTACATTTCAAAACTTCAGAAAAAAGGAGTTCTACAAAATGATATAGAATTCTTAAGAGTAGAGGATCTTCAAGGAATTACGGGATTGCTGGCGCTGAGGGTTTCTTTTACGCTTCCGCAGGAATAAAAAATCCGGAATATACATCCCGGATGATTATTTATCGTTTCTCTTCAATAAAAATACTGATTTCAAATTCCTGTTTTACGGGATATTTATAAACTTTTGCTGAATTCCAGTTATTGAGTTCTTTTGATTGAAATAAACGTTCAATCTCTTTCCTGGAAGCATCATCTGTATATCTTATGAAATCAATTTTTTCAATAGTATTTTGCTTTCCTATGGTGATACGAATTCTGTTCTCTCCTTCCCGGCTATTCTTTTGGATCTTAAAATTCTCAAATAAAATTTTACGGAAATTGTTTATTCCTCCTTTAAAAGCTGCTCCAGTAGGTCCAAATTTTTCTATATCATCAATACAGTTACCATTTTCTTTCTGACACTTTTCCAAAGATGCCACAGCTTTAGATTTTAATGAATCAATTGCTTTTCTTTCGTCTGCTGTTGGCGGAAGGACTTTTATATGTTCTAATGTCGATATATAATGTACTAATGAAACCTTCGTTGATCCACAGCCGAAAAGGAAAAAAAGGAAAAACAGCAACATCGGCATTAAAATAATTTTCTTCATGCAACAGTCAACCAATTGATGGTCTATTTTAATCCACAAAATAAGTATCCGGTTTCTTCAACTCCCCTTGTGGAATTCCTGCCTGCTCAAAAATAGAAAACTCAATGGTACGGCAGATGCTGTTCAGGGCAAGGTCATTTTCCTCTTCGCCAAAAGGTTCTCCAATCTCCTGAATTATAGCATCAAGAGCAATAAAGGTGTAGCTGATCAACAAAACGATCAAAGGCATCATCCACCCCAAAGAATCTACCAGCCCGAAAGGAAGCCAGAAACAGTACAGATACACTGTACGATGCAGCAAAACACTGTAAGCAAAGGGTAAGGGTGTATTGTAAATTCTCTCACACCCACCGGAAATAGTAGAAAACTGATTCAGCTGATGATCCATCGAAGTCATGACAATGGTATCTATATTTCCTTTTTTATTCTGTTCGTTGAGCCAGTCTGCAATAAATCCAAGAATAATACTGGGAATAAATTTCTTATTCTTCACCTGTTCCAACTGTTCGGGTGAAAGCAATCTGTCAAGATGTTCTGTCCCTGTTTTATCTCTTAGCTGAAAGTTCAGTGACCAGGAGAATGCAGAGATTAATTTGATTATTTTCTCTTTTTCCTCTTTGGCTGCGGGAGAAGAATCATGTACTAAAGATAAAATCTGTCTTGTGAGAGATCTGGTTTCAATCACAAGTAATCCCCAAAGCTTCCGGCCTTCCCAGAAACGGTCATAGCTTGCGGAGTTACAGAAACCCATAAATATGGCAAGTGCCAGTCCTATCAATGTAAAAATGGTAGGATTAAGATGCACTTTATAATCAAAGATTCTCCCTTTAAAAAAATAGATAGCCAGGGAAAACAGCGTGATAATGGAAAGCTGAACAACAATTTTCTTTAATACGGAGCCTCTCCATATAAATAACATTTTCAGCCAATTGGTACGCTGTCTGACAATCATTTGTGTGTATGTTTATTAATTAAAGACTAAGAAAAGCCACCCCGAATGATAAAACGGAAATAATAATTCCAGCCATAAAGATCTTATAAGTAATGGATAAAAGCTTATACTTCCTGTCCAGAACTTTCCCAAGATAATACAGATCCTTCACCATAGAATCATAGATATAATCCCTGTCTTTGATAAGGTCTTTCATCGCATTGTTATAATCCTCAAACAACATCTGCTGAAAGTTCCCAAAGAACAGCAGGTTTACTTTCCTGTTGGCAATATCCTGAGAAGTAAATGTTGATTTTGTGACATTCGGTTTTGTGGACAGAATCGCAAATATGATCGTCAGTACGCTGGACAGCAATAATATGAAGCTTGGAAGAATCAGATGCGAATTCTTAGGAGCATCCAGTTTCGGTACCAATACAGAAAGACAAACCGAAATAATAATAGCGTTTACAGATAAAAGAATATTGGCTTTACTGTCTGCAATATCACTTAATCTTGTATGATTATTCAGCGTTACTCTGAATAAGGTATCTACACTTCTGTCCGATTTCTCTTTTTCTTTTTTACCTTCCGAAACCTCCTTTTTACTTTCCTTTTTCTCTTCTTCTTTTTCCAGCTTCTTTTCGATCTTTTTGATATTTTTCTTTTTCAAAGGTTCCCAGTTTTCTTTAGCATAATCCGTATAAAACGTATGTTTGTTTTTCAGCATATCCAGGTTTCCGGCATTCCATTCTTCATTGGAAAAACATCTTACATTCGTCAGTTCCCATTCTTTTCTTAAAGCATCGGAAATATCACTGTAATCGTGGCCTGCAAAATGGCTGAAATCAGCATCCTTGACAATTTTTTCCAGTAAATTCTGAGGTTCGTATTGTATTTTCGTAGCCAGAATCAGCTTTTCAACATCTGCAATATAGGCTTCCGGATAGTTTTCCTGGTGTAAAAAGGCTTTCATCACCTCTACACTCCTTTCCTCATGGTTCAGGGCACATTCTATATACCCTGTATCATGAAACCATAATGCAACAAGTACCTTCTCCTGATCCTCTTCAGAAACAGGAGTATTTTTCATGATTTCCTCAGCCTTATTAACTGTATAGGCAGTATGGATAAAATTATGATAAAAATATACTGAAGATAACTTATCTTTGAATAAGATTTCAACATAATTTTTAGCTTTTTGTAAAATGCTCATTCCTGAAATTTTGTTAATGTAAATTTATGAATTTATCCTTTAAAACTCATCTAAAAAATACTTCTATTGTTCTTCGAACGGTAATGTCCGCAGGAGTCCTTTATTCCTGTGCTACCTATAACGTACAAAAGGGCAAAAACTTATTTGAAGTAAAAGATTCCGAAATAAAATCTGAAAATGATTTTAAACTCTTTCTGATTGGAGATGCAGGAAACTCGGATGAACCTCAGGCACAAAAAACACTGAATTTACTGAAAAGTAAGCTGGATTCCGCCGACAGCAACTCTATGCTGATCTTTCTGGGGGATAATATCTATCCCAATGGGATGCCCAAAGAAACAGATAAAGAGTATGCATTAGCAAAACAAAAGCTGGAAAATCAGCTTGCCATTACCAAAAATTTCAAAGGGAAAACATTAGTAATTCCAGGAAATCATGATTGGTACAACGGATTAGAAGGATTGAATACCCAGGAAGGGCTGGTTAAAAAATATCTTGATGATAAAAAAGCTTTCCTTCCTAAAAACGGCTGCCCTATTGATGACATCAACATTTCTAAAGATATCAAACTTATTGCTATCGATTCGGAATGGGTGATTGCCAACTGGGACAATTATCCTGGAATCAACAAAAATTGTAATATCAAAACCCGTGAAGATTTTTTCACAGAGTTTAAAGATCTGGTCATTAAAAATCAAGGTAAAAAAATAATTGTTGCCCTACACCATCCTATCATCAGTAGTGGAACACATGCAGGTTTTAATTCTGCAAAATCTCATCTCTTTCCCTTAAAGAGTAAAGTTCCTGTACCCGTGGTGGCCAGTGTAATCAATATTTTAAGGAGTTCCTCAGGAGCCAGTCCTGAAGATATCAATAATCAACATTATGCAGATCTGGCCAACCGACTGAAAAGTATTGTTCAGGATAAAGAAAATATTATTTTCGTATCCGGTCATGACCATAACCTGCAATATCACGAAGATGGAAACTTAAGACAGATCATCAGTGGCGCAGGTTCTAAAACAGATCCGTCTACCATTGTAGAAAAAACAGACTTTTCCTACGGAGGCAGTGGTTTTGCGGTTTTAAATTTCAGAAAAGATGAAAGTACAGATGTGGAGTATTTTTCAACTAAAGATGCTCAACTTCAAAAACTGACACATATTTCCATTATTTCCAAACCGGATGTATTTGTCAATAATTTCCCCAATTCTTTTCCTGCCACATTTTCTTCAACCATTTATCCGGTAGCGCTTACTGAAAAAAGAAAGTTTTACCGTTGGCTTTGGGGAGATCATTACAGAAGATATTACGGAATTCCCATTGAAGCTCCAACAGCCAATCTTTCAGAATTGAATGGCGGATACATTCCTTTCAGAGAAGGTGGAGGAAACCAGTCCAATAGTTTGCGATTGAAGTCTGCAGACGGACAGGAATTCGTGATGCGAGGCGTGAAAAAAAGTGCAATTCGTTTCTTAAATAATATGGCTTTCCAGAAAAGCACATTGGGAGAAGAACTTGCAGATACCTATCCTGAAAAATTCTTACTTGATTTTTATACCACCAATCATCCATTTACTCCATTTACGATTGGAAATATGTCTGAAAAACTGGGTATTTTCCACAGTAATCCTAAACTGTATTACATTCCTAAACAACAGGCTTTGGGAAGATATAACGAGAATTATGGAGATGAAATGTATATGATTGAAGAACGTTTTTCTTCAGATCCGAAAACACTGGCTTCTCTCGATAATGCAAAAGATATTGTTTCTACAGATGATGTATTAAAAAACCTCAGCAAGAGTAATAAATATTCTGTGGACAGAGAATCTTACATCAGAGCAAGGTTATTTGATATGCTTATCGGAGACTGGGACAGGCACTCAGACCAATGGAAATGGGCAGAATATGAAGTAGGTGATAAAGTAATCTATAAACCTATTCCAAAAGACAGAGACCAGGCATTCAGCAAATATGACGGCGCAGCTTTTAGAATCATTATGAATGTTCCGGCCATCCGCCACATGAAAACCTTTACAGAAGATATCAGCAGTGTAAAATGGCTTGCTATGGAACCTTATCCAATGGATCTTGTGTTTTTAAAAGGTTCAGACCAAAATGAGTGGGAAACCCAGGCAAAATATATTCAGGAACATCTTACTGATGCGGATATTGATGATGCTTTCCATAATCTCCCAAAAGAAGTACAGGATGACACCATTGCTGAAATTCAGAGAAAACTGAAAATAAGAAAAACAAAACTTCAGAGCTATGCTGCTCAGTACTATGATGTACTACTGAAAAAAGTTCCTTTGGCAGGAACGGTAAACCCGGATAAGTTTGTCATTACCAAAAACGGACACTCTGTAATGGTACAGCAATATAAACTGGGTAAAAATAAAGACCAGAATGAACTGGTTTTTGAAAAGACTTATCATGATTCAAAAACAAAAGAATTATGGATCTACGGACTGGAAGATGATGATACTTATGTAGTAACAGGAAGTGGAAATCCTAAAATGAATATCAGACTGATTGGTGGCTATAATCATGATACCTATAACGTTGCAGACGGAAGGAAAGTGAAGATTTATGATTTTAAATCTCAGAAAAACACTTATAATGACGGCAATGCAACGAAGAATATTACGGATGATTATGATATCAACAGCTATAATTATAAGCACCCTAAATATAATTCTGTTGCAGGATATCCAAACCTGGATTACAACCCGGATGACGGTGTCATTGTAGGAGTTTTAGCTAATTATACGGTGAATAATTTTATCCGTGATCCATTTACTCAAAGACACAGCTTAAAAGCTAACTTTTATACGGCAACTGCAGGATTTAGTCTTACGTACAAGGGTGTGTTTAAAAAGGCAATCTCAGGTTGGGATATCAATCTTGATGCATTTTATACGACCCCGAGATTCTCTCAAAACTTCTTTGGACTTTCCAATGAAAGTGAATATGATAAGGAAGATACAGAAAGAGAATATAACAGAGCCAGAATTTCCAAGTTCAACTTTGCCCCTTCCATCTCTCAAAAGAGCTGGATGAACCTCAGCCACCAGTTTCAATTGACTTTTGAAGATAATAAAGTACAGAGAAAAGCTGACCGTTTCATCAATCAGTCTCCGGATGTGAGACCTGGTGTATTCAACAGCCAGCAGTTTGTAGGAGCCAATTATACCTTTGGTTATAAAAATGCCGATAATGCAGCCTTCCCTACTCTTGGATTGGAATTCATGCTGAATGCAGACTGGAAAGCAACTCTTTCTGATTTTAATAAGAATTTCGTAACCGTAAAAGGAAAGCTTGCCGTTGACCATAGGATTGATAAAAAAGGAAAATTTGTATTCGCCAATGCCAGCAATGTGATGTGGATTAATAATAATAATTTTGAATTTTATCAGGCTGCAGCTATTGGAGGCAATAATGGAATGAGAGCCTTCAGAAATGAAAGATTCTCAGGAAGATCATATTTCACCAATAACTCGGAAATCCGATGGGATTTTGGACGGGTAAGAAATAATATTGTGCCTGCCAACATGGGAATTCTTATAGGATATGATATCGGCCGTGTATGGAATGACAATGAAAACTCCAGAAAATGGCATCAGTCTGCCGGTGCCGGGGTATGGCTGAGTATTGTGGAAATGATGTCCGCAAGATTGAATTATTTCTATGGCTCAGACGGAGGAAGAATTTCTGCCGGAGTAGGAATGAAATTTTAATCCGGTCCATTAAAAAAAATAATTCTCATTTTTAAAATGAGTACTGCAATCACATACTAAACATAAAATACTGTTTAACAACATATTAAACTATTTAAAATTAAAAATTTGAAAAAATTTCAATTTTAATAAAATTTAATAATTCAAATTTTCAACTCACATTTTTTACTGATAAAATAAATATGGCTTTTAAATAAAGGCCATATTTTCAGCTATATAAGTCAAAGCCATACATAGTTCAATATGTTTATCAATTCCATAAAAAATAGACATTTTAAAAACATTTTATATTTGTGGCAACAAAAAATCAACAAATGATGAAAAAAAAACTATTGTATATGGCGTTGTTTGTCATGTCCATACAGTTAAATTCACAGATAGGGATTAAAACACCAACTCCCCAACATACATTGCATGTCAACGGTTCACTTCAGGTAGTTAAAGATCTGAATGTGGGTGGAGATGACAAAACCAAGGGAAATTCCGGAAACAAAGGTGAAGTTTTAATGTCCAACGGAGCAGGTAATACGCCGGTTTGGAAAACGATTGAATCGGAAAACTTTCTAAAGGTAGTGTATGTTGGAAACAAAACAGACATCAGCCCGGCAAGTGGAAGTTATACAGGTACACATTCTACACCAGTTAATACTCATGAAAGTTATTCACAAACCTATGTTTTTAATGTGAGTAATAAGATCGATACAGCTTATTTAACTTATAATTCTACAACGGGGCTTTTCACAGTAGTGAAACCTGGATTTTACAATATTGTTCCTTATGCCACTTATGATCTTAATTTAAATCCATCAGGACAAACTGCAGGAACAGCTAATTCATACATACAAAAAGTTTCCCCTACACTCACAACGTTAGCAGGCATATCTACGGGCCATGGAGAGCGTACAACAGGATTGAATCATAATCTTTCCTCCATTAACTTTTTCAATACAGGAGAAACGTTCAGAATACGCTGCCGCTATACTCAGAATTTCAGATTATCCAGCGGAAACATTCATATTTCGTATCTGACTCCGTAAACATTACAAATGTCAATCACTTCATTAACATTTCATATATTCAAAAACCCCGCAGATTTCTCTGTGGGGTTTTATTTATTCATTTATGGTACTGGAAAGTATAATAGTACTTGCCCGTTGACATCATATTTATAGTTCCATATTTTTGTTGATGTTTTGGGAGGAATATTGCCATTAGCTGGATTTACATTTTCAATAGTAACCACTTTTTTCCTGAAGTTATTAACAGATAAACTTTTCTCATACAATTCATTATTGAGCAGATAAAGTTTTTTAAATGGATTTACAGCTGTATCAAAATCTGAATATATGGTAGTGGTCAGCTTATTATCTACTCCATTTATCTTTTCTAAAAACTCGCTTTTAGTAAGATTATTATTGTTGTCATAATAATAGGTTGTGAAATATTCATACCCTCCTAATCCTTCAATTTTCCAATAAATATTTTTTACTTTATCCTGTTCATAAGTATAGGTTTTGGTATCGGCTACAGAACCAGGACCCGTTGTAGTACTTACATAATAATGTTCTTTCTTTGCAGGTCTGTTATTAACCATTGTAAAACGATATTCATGATATCCTGGAAAATTGGGACCTTCCAGCTCACTTAAGATTACTTTATCATTAGTATAAGATAAAGGAGTGATTTTATCTGCAAAAAACATATTCTCCATTTGCATGAATATTTTATAAAATCTTCCTTTAACATTGGTTAAGTTTCCATTTTCAAAAGTAAATTCATAAAACTCATTATGATTAGGATTCTGCCCAACACCATCTACTCCATATACATAAGCTTTTTCTGTCTGTATAACCGGAGGTTGTGGCGGCGGATTATTGTTTTCTGTAGTATCATCACTGCTGCTGCACGAAAACAGAATCAGTGCAAGTGAAAGGTAAAGTAATTTTTTCATGGTTGGTTAGTTTATTCTTTATAAAAATATACAATTTAATTTAAAGAAAAAGTATATACATTTCCACCTTCATTCTTCCCTTTCTCATCGGCAATCATTAATGTTTTATCATCTAAGAATACCAAAGCTTCTTTTTGAGAATTATGATTCAAAGGGATTTTCTGGATTTTTGCAGTACTGAAATTATCTCCTGTAAATCCGGTAAGAATATGGACATTTTTATGGGTAAGCAATACAATTTTATCTTTCGTACTGTTGATGCTGGCAGAGGTAATAGCTGCATCATTATACCCTCCATCAAGCTTTAATGTTCCTATTAACTTCGCTTCAAAATCACCTTCTTTATTGGGAACCTGGAATACAAGGAAAGTTCCATCAAAACCTTTGCTTCTGTTTTTGGTGAATAAGTAAAAGTTACCATTCATTTCAACAAAAGCTTCACAATCATATAACAGATTTGACTTTTTTGGAGGAAACTCCGTCTGCCCCTGATAATGGAACTTTGTAGTCTGGGTAACTTTGGTAACAATTTGTTTGCTGTCTTTCAAATCTGTTTTTAAGATCGTCAGATCCTGCCTGTTATTATCATTATTCCCAAAATCCCCGATATAGATATTTCCCTGAGGATCAGATATAATATCTTCCCAGTCTGTATTTTCAGCATTTTCTACAGGTATTTTTGCCAGCATATCACCTTTATCGCTTAGTCCGTATATTGCATTTTTATTTCCTCTGTCTTCTATCACCCAGATTGTTTTCTTATCTTGTGACAAAGTAATTCCGGAAACTTCCTTCAATTTCTTCGGTAGGGAAAACTGGACTTTTAATTCATCCTCTTTAGTGGGGGAATTCTGAGCTTTTGGATTGCAGCTCAACAAAAGTAAAGCAGGTAAAATAAGAAAACGTAACATATTATTTTTTATTTTTTTAATTGAATGTAAGAAGCATTAATTGTTCCAATCAGGAATTATGAAAGTTTTTTTGCCTGTTCCCATAGAACATCCATTTCTTCCAGAGATATATCTGCCAGTTTCAGATCCTGTTCCTCAGCAAGTCCTTCCATCTTTTGAAATCTTGAAATAAACTTAAGATTGGTTCTTTCCAACGCAGAATCCGGATTAATACCTGAAATTCTGGCATAGTTAATCAAAGAGAAAAAAACATCACCCAACTCCTGTTCTTTTTTATCCAAATCAGTCTCTGCATGAAACTCCTGAATCTCTTCATCTACTTTTTTCCATGCATCTTCTGCATCGTGAAATTCAAAACCTATTCCCTTCACCTTATCCTGGATTCGATAGGCTTTCACCAAACTCGGCAGACTTTTCGGAACCCCGCCCAAAATAGATTTGTTTCCTTCTTTCAATTTTAATTTTTCCCAGTTCTGCTTCACTTCTTCTTCATCTTTCACTTCAACATCTCCATAGATATGAGGATGACGGAAGATCAGTTTTTCATTCAAGGAATTAATAACATCTGCGATATCAAAACTTTCTTTTTCCGAACCTATTTTAGCATAAAAAACCAGATGAAGGAGAACATCACCTAGCTCTTTTTTTACTTCCTGTAAATCTTCCTGTAAAATAGCATCTGAAAGCTCGTAAGTTTCTTCAAGGGTAAGATGGCGAAGTGACTGTAATGTCTGTTTCTGATCCCACGGACATTTTTCACGTAAATCATCCATAATATCCAGCAATCTTCCGAAGGCCTCCAGTTTCTCTTGTTTCGTATTCATAAATAATGGGAAATTCAATCTTATACAAATGTAAGGGATATTTTGGGTCTGTGGTAGAGGTTGGGAGTGAAAGTTGGAAGTTGCGGTAGAACAGGGTTACT
>CBFQYI010000102.1:0-11525 GCA_965720825.1 uncultured Chryseobacterium sp.
TCTACTTTTTATAGAAAACCAACCTCAAAAACATTGTTGAAGTGGTATGATGAAACACCTGATGATTTCAGATTCTTCATTAAAATTCCAAAAGCCATCACCCATCAAAACCGGCTTGAAAATTCCAAAGATGAGATTGCTCCATTCTGCGACCACATTCAAAACAGTCTGAAGGATAAACTTTCCGGATTCCTATATCAACTTCCACCTTCCTTTAAAAACACAACAGAAAATACAGATAGGATCATTGACAATATTGATCATAGATTCCTGAATGTCATTGAATTCCGTCACAACTCATGGTGGCAAAAAGAAGTATTTGATCTTTTAAAAAAACACAATATTATTTTCTCCGGTGTAAGTTTTCCTGGCAATCTTCCCGAAGACCTTATCATTAATCATTCAGAGATACTTTATTATAGACTTCACGGGAAACCTGTTCTTTACAAATCAGAATATAGTAAAGATTTCATGGATGCATTAGCTGAAAAGATTAAAAATACCACGCAAACCTCTTTTATTTTCTTCAATAATACCTGGGGAACAGCGGCTATTAAAAATTCCATCTATTTAAAAAGCATCTTAAAATAAAGATCCCATAAAAATTATCTTTTTTTTGTTAAAATAAAATAATTCTCCGTTCAATGAAGAATATTAAAACATCAACATATATAGAGAAAAACTATCAGTTTGATATTTATAAATGTTAAAATTTAAAGAAAACAAAATCATAAATCCACAATTCCTCAGACAACAGAAACAGGCTTTAAAATAAAGTTCTTAAAATAAACTTAAAAAGAAAAATAACTGCACAGCTTGGCATATAATTTGTTAATTTTCACCTGTTATTTTTAACGATTTTTAACAATTTAAATTCCATTATTTTTATGAGAAAAATTTTTGCGGGAAAGTCAAAAAATATGACTTTTCTCGGGATGGTTGTATTGATGAGTACAACTTCGGCTTTATTGAACAGCTGTAATTTCAAGAATGAAGTGAATAATGACCCCGTCGTCAATTCACAGGAACATCCTTCCGCAGAAATAATCCCCAATAATATGGATGATGAAAGCGTAGACCCGGATAAAAGAGTGATCTACCTTACCTTTGATGACGGACCCAATCAGGGAACCGAAAATCTTTTAAAAATCTTGGACAAAAGAAATGTTTGTGCCACTGCCTTTCTCGTAGGGAAACATGCTTATGGCAGTAAAAAACAGAAGGATGATCTGCTGTTGCTTAAGCAAAATCCGTTGGTAGAACTGGCCAATCACAGTTTTTCCCATGCCCACAACAAATACACAGATTTTTATAAAAATGCTGATGCTGTAGTTCACGATTTTGACATCGCCAAAGACAGCCTGAAGCTTACCGACAAAATAGCAAGAACTCCCGGAAGAAATATCTGGAGGCTCAACAATATTAATGTAACGGATATCAAAAGTTCCACTGTAGCAGCAGATGGACTTAAAAAAGCCGGCTATAAAGTAATTGGCTGGGATCTTGAATGGAGACCTTCTCAAAAAATGACTTTAAAAGGAAGTCATGAAGCCATGATCAAGAAAGTAGACAGTATTTTCCTGAACGACCTCGAGAAGACTTCAAGACATCTGGTATTCCTTACCCACGATCAGTACCTGAGAGATGCAGACTCTATCAATGAACTGGATATGTTTATTGAAAAATTGCAGAAGAGCAACAAGGTTGTGTTCAGAAAAATCTCTCAGTATCCAAAGATCAATGAGGTTCTGAATTAATTTTACGGTAAAAGTACCGCGTAAAATGTATTCATAACTGGGAACTGTCAGGGAATTTTCGGAAATTTGCATCTATGAGTATTAAAGAAAATTATAAAATTATAAAAGACCAGCTGCCATCAAATGTTCAGCTGGTTGCTGTTTCAAAAACACATCCGGCTTCTGCAGTACAGGAAGTATATGATCTCGGGCAAAAGGTTTTTGGAGAAAATAAAGTACAGGAACTGATGGAAAAAGCTCCTCTTCTTCCTCAGGATATCCAATGGCATCTGATTGGTCACTTACAGACCAACAAAGTGAAGTACATTGCCCCTTTCATAGATACCATACAAAGTGTGGATTCTGAAAAATTATTGACAGAAATCAATAAAGAAGCAGAAAAGCACAACAGGAAGATTAAAGTTCTTCTGCAAGTAAAAATTGCGGCAGAAGAAAGTAAGTTCGGGCTTGAAATTTCTGAAGCAAAAGATCTTTTCCAACAATCTATTGAAGGCAATTTTCCCAATGTGGAAATAACTGGTTTAATGGGAATGGCAACATTCACAGATGATGGGCAGCAGGTTAGAAATGAATTTTCAGCCCTAAAAAAGCTTTTTGATGAATTAAATCAATTAAAAACTCTAAATACCTTATCAATGGGAATGAGTGACGATTTCCCGATAGCAATCGAGTGTGGAGCTAACTCTGTGAGGGTTGGATCTGCCATTTTTGGGAAAAGAGACTATTCCAAATAGAATATTTAGGTACAGTTTTTGCTAATAATTGAAACAAAAAATTTAAATTTGCAACTATGCAAAAAATCCTTATAGTAGAAGACGAAAAAGCAATCTCGGGAGTACTTCACAGTATTCTTTCGGATGAACTAACCGATTATGAATTTGTTATCGCCGAAGACGGCCTTGAAGGTTACAAACAGGTAGAAAAAGAAGATTTCGCATTGGTGATTTCTGACATCAAAATGCCTAAGCTTTCAGGAACCGAGCTTTTAAAACAAAGTCTTGCATTAAAACCAGAAACTACTTTTATCATGATCTCAGGACACGCAGACATTGATTCCGCTGTTTCCTGTTTGAAAGAGGGTGCATATGATTTTATCTCCAAACCCATTGATATCAACAGACTTATTACAAGTGTGAAAAATGCATTGGTGAAAGAAACCCTGAAGAAAGAAAACAAAAATCTCCAGACTGAAAATAAAACTTTAAAGAGAAAAGTAAGCAAAAAATACCAGATGATTGGTACCTCTCCTGCTCTTCAAAAGATCCAGGATATGATTGAAAAGGTAGCTGCTTCTGATGCCAGAGTTCTGATCACAGGACCTAACGGCGCAGGAAAAGAACTGGTAGCTCATGCAATCCACAATCAAAGTGAGCGTGCAAGAGGCCCTATGATAGAGGTAAACTGTGCTGCTATTCCGTCTGAACTTATTGAGTCTGAACTTTTCGGACACGTAAAAGGATCTTTTACAGGTGCTATTAAAGATAAGCAGGGAAAATTTGAGCAGGCCAATGGGGGTACTATCTTCCTTGACGAGATTGGAGATATGAGCCTTATTGCTCAGGCTAAAGTATTGAGAGCGCTACAGGAAAGCAAAGTTTCTCCTGTGGGAAGTGATAAAGAAATCAAAGTTGACGTAAGAGTAATTGCGGCAACCAATAAAAATATGCAGAAAGAAATTGAGGAAGGGAAATTCAGAGAAGACCTTTACCACAGACTTTCTGTAATTGAAATCTACGTTCCACCATTGGATGAAAGAAAAGAAGATATAAAATTGTTGGTTGAGCATTTCTCAGGTATGATTGCCGATGAGCATGGTACTTCTGCGAAAAAGTTTGAGGATAAAGCTATTGATGCTTTAAAAGCGCTTTCATGGACTGGGAATATCAGAGAATTAAGGAATGTTGTAGAGAGGTTGATTATTCTTGGTGGAAACACTGTTTCTGAAGGTGACGTTGCAAGTTTTGTAAGGAAATAATAAGCTATTATTTACTATATTATAAAAATTTGCAGTGTTCCACTGCAAATTTTTTTTTGATCTAATTTGAATTATAAACTATATGAATCTTAAAATATTATGAACTTTTTAAATAAAAATTACACAAAAGAATGCCTGACTTTGGCTCTGCCTGTAATGCTTACTCAGGTGGGGCAAGTTTCAGTCAACTTATTCGATAATATTATTGTCGGAAAATTATTGGGTGCCGATGCACTGGCATCTGTTTCATTGGGGAATGCTGTATTTTTCTCCATATTTGTTTTAGCTCTGGGCTTTTCATTTGCCATTCCGCCATTGGTTTCGGAAGCACATTCTAAAGAAGATCACGCTACGATCAACTCTGTGTTCAGCCATGGCTTTATTATCAATATGTCTGTCGGAGTTGTCCTGATGGTCATTCTCCTTTTGGGAATGCCACTCCTCTATCATTCCGGGCAGCCGGCCAAGATTATTCCTGATACGGTAGGCTTCTTAAGTATAATGGTGGTCAGTATGATCCCATTTATGGCATTTCAGACCCTTCGTGAAGTTTCTGAAGGTTTATCTTATACTATTGGAGTGACCAAAGCAACCATTATTGCCAATATCATCAATATTGCTTTAAACTATGTCTTTATCAAAGGGCTTTGGGGAATTCCGGCAATGGGCGTACAGGGATCTGCATTGGCAACCTTGATTTCCAGAATTTTCATGGTGGTTTTTCTTTATTTCGTTTTGGTAAAAGAAAAAAGAACAAGACGTTATATCAAAGACTTCTCTTTAAAAAT
The DNA here is from genome assembly GCA_965720825.1 of uncultured Chryseobacterium sp. Classification (GTDB taxonomy): domain Bacteria; phylum Bacteroidota; class Bacteroidia; order Flavobacteriales; family Weeksellaceae; genus Chryseobacterium. Next base: position 4,521 of record CBFQYI010000102.1, read on the forward strand.
TCAGGATTTTTCAAAACAGATGTTTGATAAAATGGTGAGACTTGGATTACCTACAGCTTTACAGATGTTTTTTGAAGTAACCGCTTTTGCCGGAGCAGCATTTATCTGTGGACTGATTTCTGCTCACGATATTGCTTCTCACCAGATAGCATTAAGCATGGCATCATTTACCTTCAATTTATGTGTAGGGTTCAGTGTTGCTTCTACGGTAATGATTGGTAGAAAACTGGGTGAACAGAATTTTGTGGAACTGAGAAAGGTCGGAATCAACAACCTGAAAATTGCCTTTATTTTCATGTGTATCTGCGGATTGGTGTTTATTTTAGGTAGAAATATTCTTCCTACATTCTTCACCAAAAAAGAAGAAGTGGAAGTTATTACCCTGGCTGCAAAACTCATGATCATCGCTGCTCTATTCCAGCTTTCTGACGGAATTCAGGTGACCGCGTTAGGAATGCTGAGAGGGTTGCAGGATGTGAAAATTCCATCTATCTATACCTTTATCGCCTATTGGGTAATTACTATTCCTTTAGGATATTTCTTCTGTGTTACTTTGGAAATGGGTGCATTCGGAATGTGGATCGCACTTGGACTGGGATTAACGGTCTCTGCTGTTTTCCTGGTGAAACGATTCCTGAATATGTCTGCGAAAAGAATTAAGCAGAATTCATAAAAACAAAATAGCTGTTTCAGATTTGAGACAGCTATTTTTATATTTAAGTTATATTGCTTTAAATTCTGATTTTTACTATTCTATTCTCTTCCCTAAAATCTTCAGACTTCTTTCAACACCATCCAGAATGGCTACATTAGGAAGGCTTCCCCAATCTTCAAATCCAAAGTGTCTGAACAGCTTCAAACTGGGCTCATTATGAAGGAAAATAAGCGCTACAAGGTTTTTTACTCCAAATTTTCCGGCGTTATCAATGCAATACTGAAGAATGGTTTTCCCATATCCTTTTCCTCTGGAGATTTCGTCCAGATAAATGCTCACTTCAACTGTACCACTGTATGCCGCTCTTTCATGGAATGAACTGAAACTTACCCAACCAACGGTTTGCTCCTGGCTATCTTCAACAACCCAAAGAGGTCTTGTCTGAGGATTGTGTTCTTCAAACCACTTTAGTTTGCTTTCTACAGAGACTTCTTCCATATCTGCAGTGACCATTCTTGAAGCAATGGTTGAGTTGTAGATGGCTACGATTTTATTTAAATCTGCCAACTCAGCATTTCTGAATTTTAATGTTTCCATGAATATTTTAATTCAACTTATTCTCATACAAAAATACTAAATTTTAAAATCACCCCTATAAAAACACACTTAATTTGTTTTATTTTAATATTTACAGCAAATACACCCCTAAAAACACAATTATTTTTTTTAAATACAAAAAGGTGCAATAAGATTGAAAGCTAGATTTTTTTAAGACGCTAGGATTTTATTTCCGATAAAATTAAATTCTATGATTTTATTGCTCGCAGATTATGCAAATTTTGCAGATTGTTATGGAAAAATCTGTGCAATATCCTCAATCTGCGAGAAAACTAACCGTGATTTCCTTGGCATATTCAACAAAATTATTTCAAATCTTTTAAAATTCTATTTAAACTTCTTACCGCAATTCCCAGATAGGCTGCCATATCTTCTTTAGAGATCTGAATATTCTGCTTAGACTGCATTTGCAGTAATTGTTTTAAAGTATGTTCTACCGTATAGAGTTGTTGATAGGAAGCTCTGCTGGATGTATTGATAATCCGTTCCGCAAAAGACTCTAAAAGAAGATTGTTCAGCACAAGATCATTTTTAATCAAAGATTTAAAAGCAGGAATCTTTACAGCATATACGGTAACTTCCGTGAGCGCTTCAATACTGCATAAACAATTTATATTCTTGATAAGTTCCACCTCTCCTATTACTTCACCCCTTCCCAGAAATTCTACAATGTATTCCTTTCCGTTCTCTTCAACGAAATAACATTTGACAATGCCTTCTTTAATCAGCATTACATGAGAAAGCTGATGATCCTGTACCAGTATTTTATCCCCTGCAGAAAAAGGTTTTACTATAATATTATCACTATCATTCTGCTTTTTATACAGTTTATCCAGATAGTTTAAAAATGTCTGATTCGTTCTTAACATATTCACCCGGGACAAATGTCCTTTTCTTATTGAGTTTTTATATTGAATTTTGCAGACAGAAAATTACAAAACAAAAATGAATAATCATATTACTACGATTGCCTTTGATGCAGATGACACGCTTTGGATCAACGAACCTTATTTTCAGGAAGCAGAAAAAGAATTCTGTATGCTCCTTGAAGATTACCTTCCACAACATTCGGTATCACAGGAATTGTTTACAACAGAAATGCAGAATCTTCATTTGTATGGCTATGGAGTAAAAGGATTTATGCTGTGTATGATTGAAACCATCACTAGAGTTTCTAATAATACAGCTTCCTTGGAATTAGTCAACAAAGCTATTCATCTGGGTCAGGAGCTTCTTCAGAAACCGATAGAATTATTGGATGGCGTTACTGAAACCCTTGAAAGTTTAAAAGGAAAATACAGACTGGTTGTTGCCACAAAAGGCGATCTGCTGGATCAGGAACGTAAACTGAAAAACTCAGGATTACAGGATTATTTTCATCACATTGAAATCATGAGTGACAAAAAAGAACATGATTACAAAAAGCTTTTGAAACATCTGGACTGCCAACCAGAAAATTTTCTGATGCTTGGAAACTCTATCAAATCAGATATTCTGCCGGTACTAGAAATCGGTGGTTACGCCGCTCATATTCCTTATCATGTCACCTGGAACCATGAACAGCATGATGTAAACCTGGAGCATCCGAATTTCATGGAACTTAAGAGTATTGATGAGATTTTGAAGCGCTTTTAAATACGATATAGTAACGCCCTCAACTTCCTTATTATATTTTTTAATCAAAAAAGAGACTGTTTATAGGAAACAGTCTCTTTTATTATTTATTTCTTCAGGCACTTTTCAAGGAACTGATCCTGTTCCCATAAAACGTGTAAGATATTTTCTTTCGCCTGGTAACTGTGGGCTTCTTTTGGAAGAAGAACCATTTTCACAGGAGCACCTAAATTTTTCAGTGCCTGGAAGTATCTTTCCGTCTGCAATGTAAATGTTCCCGGATTGTTATCTGCATCGCCGTGAATCAGAAGAAGCGGTGTCTTCATTTTGTCTGCATGCATGAACGGAGACATCGTGTTGTAGATTTCCGGAACATCCCAATAGTTTCTCTGCTCACTCTGGAATCCGAATGGTGTCAAAGTCCTGTTATAGGCACCACTTCTTGCAATTCCACATGCAAAAAGGTTAGAATGAGTCAGAAGGTTTGCCGTCATAAATGCACCGTAAGAATGCCCTCCTACAGCCACTTTCTTTCTATCAATATATCCTAAATGATCCACTGCATCAATAGCGGCAGCAGCATTGGCTACCAACTGAGGAATAAAGGTATCATTAGGTTCTGTTTTTCCTTCTCCAACAATTGGGAAAGCAGCATTATCTAAAACAGCATACCCTTTGGCGGTCCAGTATACAAAAGAGCCATACGTCGGGAATGTAAAGTCATTATCATTTTGAGTGCTCTGCCCTGCAGTATCCTTATCTTTATATTCTCTTGGATAAGCCCAGATTAATAAAGGTAATTTTTCTTTCTTTGCCTTTCTATCATAGTTTGCAGGTAAATAAAGCGTTCCCGTTAGCGTAACACCATCATTTCTCTTGTAAGTAATCACTTCTTTGTAAACGTCTTTGATACTTTCAAAAGGGTTTGCAAAGTGGGTTACAGCTTCTGCTTTATTAGATTTAATATTCTTTTTAAAATAATTCGGATATTGACTTGGCGACTGCTGAGTTGTCAGAATTTCTCCTTTTGAAGGATTTAGAATATCTACAATCCCTTCTTTGGCATTTTTAAGATCAGAGGTATAAAGTCTTTTCTTTTTCAATGATTTAATATCCATTTCGTCAATAAACGGGTGCTGTCCATTTTTGGTAAATCCATCTCCGATAAGATAGGCTTTTCCGCCTTTCATGTCGATTACAGATCTTCCATATTGGTTTTTCGTTGTGTTGAAATGTCCGGGATCACTGTAAACATCCTGATAATTTCGGTCATCGAAAACTTTAGATTCTCCACTGTTAAGATCCACCAGGTAAGATTTTGTATTTCTTGTGTCATACCAGCCTTCGGAAACAATAGCATAGTGATCATTAGTCCAGGCTACATCCTTATATCTCTGCTTTGTTTTGAAAAAAGACTTCGGAGCCACTGTAAACGGAGCTTCCCAGGTAAATATTTCGTCTCTGAACACTGCTGTTTTAGACTGGTCTCCTCCATCCAGAGCTTCGGCATAGGTAAGAGTAGCCGGAGCATCATTTCTCCATGACATTTCTCTTTTCCCTGTTCTTACAGAGGAGAATCCTTTTGGCATGATTTCATTCAAAGGAACGTCATTTACCGTTTTTACAGTATTTCCTTTCATATCATATACCACAGTTGTTGATGGAAATCTACTGAGTGGTACAATATAGGAGAATGGTTTTTTAATAACTGTAGCCAACAAATAGTTTCCGTCGGGAGAAAAACTTAAGCCGGCATACATATCCTGATCTTTAAGTTTCTTAAGATTTCCTGTAAGATCTACATTATAAATTTCAGAAGCAGTAAGGGTCTCAAAGTTTTTTTCGTCCTGAGGATTTTTCAAAAGATCCTGATAAGTCCTGTTCTGGGAAGCTTTACCATCTGCTGTTGAAACAATCGGACCTGTAGGAAGATCTTCGTTTGCATCTATAAGAGCAGCTCTGTTTTGTGGAAGTGTTCTGATAAGGAAGCTTTGAGAGTCATTATACCATATATAAGGCATTCCTAAATTGGCATTCAGATTATCTGCTGTAATCTTTTTAGCAGACGCTGTTTCCATATCTACTATCCAAAGTTCTACCCCTTTAGAGGTGGTATTGGTAAAAGCCAGTTTCTTTTCATCCGGTGAAAACGAAACATAGGCAATTTTTGAATTGGAAGGTAAATTTTTTACCTGAATTTCATTTTTATCATTGAGCTTTCTGATCTTCAGATTATTAGAATAGATCATGCTGCTTGAAATATTGGTAACCGGATTAATTCTAAGTCCGCCAAGCTTCATTTCATTCTGACTGAGATCTTCCAATGTTTTATATGTAGGGCGATAAGTAAATACTACCCAGTCTTTTTTGCTGTTCATCAGAACACTTGGAGGTCTTTCATAATCTGCGAGTTTTAAAATTTCGGCAGAAGGTTTCTGATACGTAATATTTTCCTGTGCATCATAAAAATTGAGAAATGCCAGAAGGCAAATAGTCAGTTTTATCTTCATATAAATTCATTTTCTACGAATGTAGTGAATTTTAAAATAATTTTAACACTGAAAAATAAGACTCCTTTTAGTGTCATATTTGTTTTTTTATTACATTTATCTTACAAATTAAAATAATATGAAAAATTTAAAAAAATTATCAAAAGGAAATTTAAAAATGATTAACGGAGGAAGTGCTCCATTATGTGATTCAGGCTTTATGGCTTGCAGAGTAAGAGATGAAAACGGAGCCCTTATCTGGGAATGCTTACCTAACTGTAATTATTAATAACAGAAAAGGCACTTCATTTCCTGAAGTGCCTTCTTTATTTTGTATTGTTGTAAAATTACCAGTCTGAAGCTCTTTTTCTTCTTTCAATCATATGATCTACTGAAACTTTTCCGGCTCCAATCACCATAAGCAAAAGATAAACTGAAAGATAGACAAGGCTCATTTCTCTTTTTTCGAATGGATCTGCGCCATGAACTACAAAACCAGCAATGATCATGGTAAAGATTAAGAATCCCAGAGCAACTCTTGTAAAAAGCCCTAGTATTAAGAGTATTGAACATACAAATTCAGCAAAAACTGTAAGGATTAACGACACCTGCGGTCCCAGTCCCATAAAATCAAAAAACTCGATTTTACCACCAGCTAACAGCATTTGAAGCTTTGGAAAACCATGAGAAAGCATGGCAAAACCAACAAACACTCTTACTGCCAGTAAAATAATATCTTTAGGTATTGAGCTGAAATTTGAATTATTATAGTTCATGTACTAAAAAATTTATACTAAGGTAGTAAAAAATCTTTTAATACAACGGGATTACGAGCTATTTTAGTCTATCTGTAACCGAAATTTTTAAGATCTCTATCGTTCTTTCTCCAGTCTTTTTTCACCTTTACAAAAAGATTTAAATGAATTTTTTTGGTGAAAAACTTCTCAAGGTCTAATCTGGCTTCAGTTCCAACTTTTTTAATCGCTTCTCCTTTATGTCCGATAATAATTCCTTTTTGAGTATCTCTTTCTACATAAATAATAGAGTCTATAAAGATAATTCCTTCTTTCTCCTTGAACTGTTCAGTCACAACTTCTACAGAGTATGGAATTTCTTTATCATAGTTCAAAAGAATTTTCTCACGAATTGCCTCATTAACGAAAAATCTTTCAGGTTTATCCGTATACTGGTCTTTATCGTAGTAAGGCGGATTCTCAGGAAGCAAAGATTTTATTTTAGGTAAAATAACTTCTGTATTGAAGGCATTCAATGCAGAGATAGGTAAAATCTCAGCCTTTGGAATTCTGGCATGCCAGTCTGCTACCAATTTTTCAAGACCTGCCTGATCCGTCTGATCTACTTTATTTAACAGAAGAAGTACAGGAACAGGGATTTTATTCAATTTATCAATTAAAAATTCTGATGGTTCTGCTTTATCGGTAACATCTACAATAAATAGAAAAACGTCAGCATCCTGCAAAGAGTCCTTTACAAAATCCATCATTTTTTCCTGCAGTCCGTATTTTGGATCCAATACTCCGGGAGTATCAGAAAATACAATCTGAAGATCATCTTCATTATAAATACCAAAAATTCTGTGGCGGGTTGTCTGAGCTTTCTGCGTTACAA
>CBFQYI010000103.1:0-11453 GCA_965720825.1 uncultured Chryseobacterium sp.
CCAGATATTATATTAATGAAATTGCATCTTTAGGGTTTACCAGACTGTTTCGGAAAATGGCTGTTCAAAAGGTAAAAAGCTACGGGGACAAAAGAGTTCTGGACTTGATGAGCGGGCAGGGAGAAAATTTAGAATTTATACAGGCACACAATGATAATACAGAAATTGTAGCACTGGATTTCTCTTCGGCAATGCATATGAAACTGGCTGCAAGATTCAAACACAAACTGTCTATACAACAGATCCGGAACGATTTTTTTGAAAGCCAGATTCCCGATCAGTCTATGGACATTATCCTTTGCTCTTACGGGACAAAGACGATAGAAGAAGATCAGAAACCGATTTTTGCAGATAGACTTTCAAATATCATTGATGACAAAGGTGAAATTATCATCGTAGAATTTGTAAAACCCAAAACAAAGTGGAGATTCAGTTGTGTGAAATGGTATATAGAAGTTTTTGTAACAAAGGTTTTTGGAAACGAATTTGGAAAACTGTTCCATTATATCAAAAAAAATGAAAGCCTTGAAGATCTTAAAGATCAGTTTGTCAAAAACGGACTCTCCATCATATCCCACAAAAGATATCTGGATCTGGTTGAAATTCTTCATATAAAAAGAAACTAATTTTTTATTTGAATCCATATTTCAAAAATTACTGAAAATTTTAAATGAATAATAATTATGAAAAATTTAATCATTCACTTATTCCTGATTATTTATTTCAGAAGAAAAGGATCACTTTAAATAATAACCACCATGAAAACATTTTTAAAATACGATTACTTTATCCAATTGATTATTCTCATAGTCTGTATCATAGGTGCTGTGATGCATTACAAAGACTGGAAGTTTATAGAATTCTATTATGTGGTTGGAGGAGCACAATTGATAAGTTATCTGATCAGGTTGTTTTTAAAACTAAAACAATCATCTGAGTTCAGAGTATATGGATTAACCATTATGCCGGTCTGGATATGTTTAGTTCTGGTGGATCAAAAAATTTATAATGAATTCACAATGGCTCTCATAGGGATATTTCTGCTTCTTTCATTGCTTTATACTCCGATAATGGCCATTCTCTATGTGTATGATTGCTACAACAGTTATGAACCCTATAAATTACGACTATGAAAACGCTCAAAAATCACACCTTGATCTACGACAATGAATGTCCAATGTGTAATCTGTATTCCAAAGGTTTTACAAAATGCGGAATGCTGGATGAAGAGGGAAGAGAAGCCTTTACAGAAATCACATTGAGAAATAAAAGTCTGATAGATTTCAACCGTGCAAAAAATGAGATTGCATTGGTAGATCATAACAAAAATGAAGTTGTATATGGATTAGACAGTCTGCTTCTCATCATAGGAAACTCTTTTCCGTTGTTGGAGAAAATGGTAAGAATGAAGCCTTTGTATTGGTTTTTCAAAAAGCTGTATTCCTTCGTTTCATATAACCGGAAACAGATCATTCCTTCTCAAAAAAACAATACAGAACAATCCTGTGTGCCGGATTTTAACCTGAAATACAGAATTGCATATATCAGTTTTGTTGTTATTTTTTCGGCATATATCTTAAGTGTATTTTCTGGTAAACTGAACTTGAATTTAGAGAGGAATTTCGTGAGAGAATTTGCCGTTTGTCTTGGCCAGATCCTTTGGCAGACTATCTTTTTAAAAACTTATCTCAAATATAAAATCTGGGATTATCTCGGAAATATGATGACTGTTTCTTTAATCGGAACTTTACTTTTAATTCCTGCGTTGATGACCAGTTTTACTCCTGTTTTTTATATGATATATTTTGGAATTGTAGTATTGATCATGTTTCTGGAACATATCAGGAGATGCAGAATACTAAAGCTGAATTATCTTCCTACCATTTCTTGGATATTATTTAGAATAACAGCATTGACAATCATTATTCTGACCACTTTTGGAATTAAAATATAACAAATCAAAACGTTTAAAAATGTCAACCATCTATTTAAACACAGTCATCAAAGCAGATATTCACTATGTTTTTGATCTGGCAAGAAATATCGATCTTCATCAACAATCCACCTCAAAGTCTCATGAAAAAGCTATTGCAGGACGTACTTCAGGACTGATTGAAAAAAATGAAACCGTAACCTGGCGGGCAAAACACCTCGGAGTATATCAAAATCTCACCACAAAAATTATCAGCATGGAAAAACCGTTTCAGTTTATTGATGTCATGCAGAAAGGAGCTTTCAAATCCATGCGTCACCGCCATATTTTTAAATCTGTAAACGGAAATACTCTGATGACAGATATTTTCGAATTTGAATCTCCGCTGGGTATTTTGGGGAAATTATTTAACTCAATTTTTCTTAAAGGATATCTAAGGAAATTTTTACTCAGAAGAAATGAAATGATTAAAACCATCGCAGAATCTTCTGTCCGTGACGGAATTGCGATTTTTTAACTTAAAAAACAGAGTTATGAACTTTTTAAAAGCAGAATGGCGAAAACTGGCCATTATCAATTACGAAATCAATCCTGAAATTTTGCTGTCCTATCTTCCAAAAGGAACAGAGCTCGATTTTTATAAAGGTAAATGCTACGTAAGCCTGGTAGGATTCATGTTTTTAAATACCAGACTACTGGGACTACCTATTCCTTTTCACCGAAATTTTGAAGAAGTGAATCTAAGGTTTTACGTAAAGAAAAAAGAAAAAGGCATCTGGAAAAGAGGAGTAGTGTTTATCAAAGAAATTGTTCCTAAACCTGCATTAAGCCTGGTCGCCAATTCTATTTACAAAGAAAATTATCATACCATGCCCATGAAAAATCAGATGGAAAAAAGAGAGGATGAACTCCTGATCCGTTATTCATGGAAAGATAAAAACTGGCATTCGATTCAGATTATGGCTGAAAATGTAGCAAAACCTATGGAAGAAAACTCAGAATTTGAATTCATCACAGAACATTATTTTGGCTTTACAAAAAAAGAAAATACTACCTCCGAATACGAAGTATGTCATCCGAAATGGGAATGCTATACTGTAAAAGAATATGAATTAGAAGTAGATTTTCAAAAGATCTATGGAAATGATTTTGAATGCCTGAATCATCAGAAACCTCTTTCCGTAATGCTTGCCGAAGGCTCAGAAATTCAGGTCAGAACCAAGAAATACATCAGCTGAAAAATGAAGAGATTAAAACATCTTGTCTATTCATAAACATCTGTGTCATCTGTGGGAAAAAAAATAGTTGCGACAAATTATTTTAAACACAAATATCACCAATATTTTCACAAATAAGCACAAGGAAAATACAACATAATCATCTGTGAAAATCTGCGAAATCTGTGGGAAAACCTTAAACATTGAACTCAAAACTTTAAACTTCAAAACAATGAAAATCATCATAGCCGGAGGCTCCGGATTTCTCGGTGAAAACTTAGAAAAATATTTTGCAGAAAAAGAACATCAGGTCTACATTCTTACCCGAAATCCTCAACGTAAAAACGAAATCTATTGGGACGCTCAAACGATAGGTGAATGGAAAAACAGCCTTGAAAAAACAGATGTTTTGATCAACCTGACAGGGAAATCAGTAGACTGCCGTTATCATGAGAAAAATAAGAATGAAATCTATTCCTCAAGAATTGATAGTACAGGAATATTACAGAAAGCCATAGATCAATGTTCTGAAAAACCAAAAATATGGCTGAATGCCAGTTCTGCAACCATTTATGTTCACTCTGAAAAGCACCTCAACACAGAAGAAAACGGAATTGTCGGAGACGACTTTTCCATGAATATCTGCAAAAGCTGGGAGAAAGAATTTTTTGCAGGTAAAAATGATGAAATACGAAAAGTTGCCCTTCGTACTTCTATTGTCCTTGGAAATAATGGCGGTGCTTTTCCAAAACTGAAAATGATTACAAAACTGGGCTTAGGAGGAAAGCAGGGAAGAGGTAATCAGATGGTAAGCTGGATTCATATTGAAGATTTCTGTAAAGCAGTGGACTGGATTATTCAGCATGAGAATCTTTCAGGAACAGTGAATATAACCGCTCCCGCTCCGCTTTCCAATGAAAATATGATGAAAAAACTAAGACATAAAATGAAAGTTCCTTTTGGGCTCAATGCTCCTGTATGGCAGCTGGAAATAGCCTCCATATTTCTGAATACAGAAACGGAATTATTATTAAAAAGCAGAAATGTTTATCCTGAAAAACTTATTAAAAACGGATTTAAGTTTTCTTATCCCGAATTTGATGAGGTAATTCTTAATCTCTTGGAATCCTAATGTTTGCGGATTTCCCAAAGGATAATTAAATTAGCAGAAAACTATTCCTTATGCTGGTTATATCCAAAATAAAACCCTTTTTTCTTTCATCCTTTTTAATAAGTTCAATTGCTTTTTCACAAGCTCATAATGTATCAGAAGGTTATCAGAAGCCCACAGACCCGTTGGTTGTTCAGAATCTGGAGCAATGGCAGGATATGAAATTCGGGTTGTTTATGCATTGGGGAACCTACAGCCAGTGGGGAATTGTTGAAAGCTGGAGCTTATGCCCGGAAGATGAATCATGGACACAGAGAAAACCTGAACACGGGAAATCTTATTACGAATATGTGAAGAATTATGAAAATCTTCAGACAACTTTCAATCCAACCCAGTTCAATCCTCAGAAATGGGCAGATGCAGTAAAAAAGGCCGGAATGAAATATGTAGTTTTTACCACCAAGCATCATGATGGTTTTGCTATGTTTGATACCCGGCAGTCGGATTATAAAATCACTTCTCTCAAAACTCCTTTTTCAAAAAATAAAAATTCCGATGTGACGAAAGAGATTTTCAATACGTTCAGAAAAGAAGGATTTAAAATTGGCGCTTATTTTTCAAAACCAGATTGGCATTCCGATGATTATTGGTGGTCTTATTTCCCCCCAAAAGACAGAAACGTCAATTATGATCCAAAGAAATATCCCGAAAAATGGGAGAACTTTAAAAAGTTCACCTTCAATCAGCTGAACGAAATTACTTCCAATTACGGGAAAGTTGATATTCTTTGGCTGGACGGCGGCTGGGTCCGTCCTTTTCATACCATAGATCCAAAAGTAGAATGGCAGCGCACCATCAAAGTAGAACAGGATATCGATATGGATAAAATTGGAACAATGGCCAGAAAAAATCAGCCTGGGATTATTATTGTCGATCGTACCGTTTCCGGAAAATGGGAAAACTATGTCACTCCTGAGCAGGCAGTTCCGGAACATGATCTTTCCATTCCCTGGGAAAGCTGCATCACCATGGGAGATTCCTTTTCTTACGTTCCCAATGACAACTATAAAACCTCCCAGAAGATCATTGAAACATTGGTTAAAATCATTTCAAGAGGGGGGAATTACCTTATGAATATTGCGCCCGGACCTAATGGAGATTATGATCCGATAGTGTATGAAAGATTGCAACAGATTTCAGTCTGGATGGAAAAAAATCAGTCCGCTGTTTTTGCAACAAGAAGCATTGCTCCTTACCACGACGGAAATTTTTATTATACGCAAAGCAAAGATGGAAAAACAGTAAATATTTTTCACTTGGATGAAAAAACAAATTATGAGTCTCCATCAACATTAAGTTTTACCATTCCTGATCATTTTAAACCAAAATCTTTGAAAGTTTTAGGGTTATCAAACAAAATTCAATGGAAAAAATCAGGGAATTCAATTGAAATTAACTTACCGAAAGAAAGAGCTCAGTTAAAATATTCAACGGTAATTCAAATACTGCAATAGTTGAATTGGTGACTTTTTTTATATCAAAGTTCCAAGTCTTGAACTTTGGGTTCTTTTGCTTCAAGGTAAAAGAACAAATTTTAAACTAAATTATTCTTTAGATGTGTTTTAAACTTCGATTTGAAATTTTAGGAATTTTCTTGTTGAGCTCAGTATTTATCTCTGCTCAAAAACCTTTATATAAAGACTCAAAACAACCTATTGAAACCAGAGTTCAGGATCTGTTGAAGAGAATGACACCAGAAGAAAAATTCTGGCAGTGTTTTATGATTCCCGGAGATCTGGATAACATTCCGAAGGGACAATATTCCCACGGAATTTTCGGATTGCAGGTAAGCGCAGGAAATCAGGGTGGCGGAGTAGCAGGACAACTGCTGAAATACAATGCCAGTGAAGATGCAGAGAAACTGGTGAAAAAGATTAATGCTATTCAAAAATATTTCATTGAAGAATCAAGATTGGGAATTCCCATCATTCCTTTTGATGAAGCTTTACACGGATTGGTTCGGGAAGGTGCTACTGCTTTTCCGCAGGCAATCGGTCTGGCAGCTACTTTTAACCCGGAATTAATGACCAAGGTTTCAACAGCCATTGCAAGAGAATCTAAATTGAGAGGAATCCGTCAGATTCTGACTCCTGTAGTAAACCTTGCCAATGATGTGAGGTGGGGAAGAACAGAGGAAACCTATGGGGAAGATCCATTTTTGAGCTCCGTAATGGGAGTCAGCTTTGTCAGCTCGTTTGAAAATATGGGAATTATTACCACACCCAAACACTTTTTAGCCAATGTAGGAGAAGGAGGAAGAGATTCATACCCGATTCATTGGAGCAGAAGATATCTGGAAGAAACTCATTTAATTCCTTTTCACAATGCTTTTACAAAAGGAAAAAGCCGTTCTGTGATGACTTCTTATAATTTGCTTGATGGAAGACCGTCAACCGCCAATCATTGGCTATTAACGGAAAAATTAAAAAAAGACTGGGATTTCAAAGGTTTCGTTATCAGTGATGCAAGTGCGGTGGGTGGAGCAAATGTTCTGCATTTTACAGCAAAAGATTATGATGATGCCTCTGCACAGGCAATGAATGCAGGCCTTGATGTCATATTTCAGACAGAATATAAACATTATCAGCTTTTCATTCCTCCGTTCTTGGATGGAAGAATTTCTAAAGAAAGAATAGATGATGCCGTATCAAGAGTATTGAGAGCCAAATTTGAACTTGGATTATTTGAAAACCCTTATGTTTCTGCTAAGGAAATTGAAGAATTAAAAAAGCTTACTCACAAACCTTTGGCAGAAAAAGCGGCTGCAGAGTCTTTTGTATTGCTTCAGAACAATCATCAGACACTTCCTGTTCCCGGGAATGTTAAAAAAATTCTTGTAGTAGGAACAGATGCTGTGGATGCAAGATTAGGAGGGTATTCAGGACCTGGAAACAAAAAAGTAAATATCCTGGATGGTCTTAAAAATTATGTAAAAAATACAGGCACTGAAGTTATATATTCAAAAGGAATTGATTGGAATGTAAAAAACTTTACCACTATCTCAAATGAATATTTATCTTCTGAAAACAAAAAAGGATTAGCCGGAAACTATTTTTCCAATACTGATTTAAAAGGCAATCCTGCTTTCGTAAGAGTGGATGAACAGCTTAATTTTAAATGGACTTTATATTCTCCTGACCCGGAAAAATTGCAGCCTGATAATTACAGTATTCGGTGGACCGGAAAGCTGGAAGCTCCCAATTCCGGAAAATACCAAATCGGCCTGCGTGGAAATGACGGATTCAGATTATACCTGGATGGAAAATTAGTGATTGACCAATGGGAAAAACTGAGCTATTCAACAAAAACAGTGGATGTAGATTTTGTAAAAGGGAAAAAATATGATCTTAAGATTGAATTCCATGAAAACCGAGGTGAAGCCAATCTGGAACTGATCTGGAACTATGGTTTGTATGATTATCAGAAAGATTTTAAAGAAGCTTTAGATCTTGCCCAAAAAACAGACTATATCATTGTTACGGCCGGAATTCATGAAGGTGAATTTCAGGACAGATCATCACTAAGTTTGCCTGGAAATCAGGAAACATTTATTCATGAGGTTTCAAAACTGAAGAAACCTGTCACTGTTGTTCTGATAGGTGGCTCTGCCATAAAAACAACAACGTGGAAAGACAAAGTAGGAGCTATCTTAGACATTTGGTATCCCGGTGAAGAGGGTGGAAATGCTGTAGCAAAAACCCTTTTCGGGGCAGAGAATCCATCAGGTAAACTGCCTGTCACTTTTCCGGTTCAGGAAGGTCAGTTGCCTTTAACCTATAATCATCATCCAACAGGAAGAGGAAATGATTATCATGATCTGAGTGGAGAACCGTTATATCCGTTTGGCTTCGGACTCAGTTATACCTCTTTTGAAATTTCTGAGCTGCAATTGAGCAAAACTCAGTATTCGGAAAATGAAATTATTGTAGCTAAAGTCAACGTGAAAAATACAGGTTTAAAAGCCGGGAGTGAAGTCGTTCAGCTGTATGTAAGAGATGTATTGGCTTCAGTTTCAAGACCAATTATTGAGCTCAAAGGATTTCAGAAAATCGAATTACAATCCGGAGAATCAAAATCGGTCACCATAGAAGTTCCGGTAAAACAATTACAATTTTTAAATGAAAAAATGGAGTGGATTGTAGAAAAAGGAACATACAGAATTATGGTCGGCAATTCTTCCAGAAACCTTCCTTTAAAACAAAATATTGAGATTTTGTAAAAATTAAAAAGAGCAGAAAAATCTGCTCTTTTTACGTATATGATTTTGAAAATATTTAGTACTTTCTGGCCAACAGTACATTCAATAAAAATGTACCTGCCCAGTTACTGTTATTGGTACCATTAGTACCTACAAAGTCTACACGGGCTACAGATACGGTAAGTCTGGTTCTCCCGGCTGTACCATTATTGGCGAGGCTTACAAAAGACGCTGTAAATACATCCGGGAAACTTGAATTGTTTCCTGCTGTAAGAATAGGATACATATTGTTAACATTGAAAGGAGTACCCTGGTATTCATACACAAGGGTCATTCTACTTGTATTGGAGTAGCTGGCAGTATGCGCTCTGTCTACTGAAGTTTTACTCACGATCCACCATCTGTCATTTGCCGCTCCTGAATCATAACCAACATTACCATGAGCGGTCCAGTCTGCTATAGCCGAAGCTCCATTGGCATGAGGAGGAATAAGAACTTGTGTACCATAAATTTCCACATTACTTGGTTTAGGGAGAACTGTAAAAGACAAATCCCATGTTCCGCCAGTTGTATTACCGTTGTTTACCACTTCGGCATATGCCCCTGTAGGAATCATAAAAGAAGCAACAGGAGTATTGTCAATTCTTAAAGTATTTCCACTGGAAGCTTGTAGCGTAATCGCGTTTGGAGAAATGTTTTTAATCTTGTAAATCCTTCCTGTAAAACTGGTTGTTCCAGTTCCGATCACAGGTAGAGTAAACGTGGCATCAGCCGTACCGTTATAAGTGATGTAATGATCAGTAGCCAGAATATTATATGTAGTGGCACTGATCTCAGTATAGCCAGCTCTCAATGAACCATTGACGGCAAGTGTACTGTTAGGCGTCATGGTATTAATACCTACTTGTGCAGTTAAGGGAAGAGCTCCAAATAAAAGGATCGAGATATATTTTTTCATATTGTATAAATTGGATTTAAACAAAAATATAAAAAAAAATAGCTAAAAATCAACTGAAAATGAATATTTTAAATTATTTTAATAAAAATCACTGGTTAGTGATAGGAATTGTTTTTGGAATTACTTAAATTAATCTGCATGGTACCTCCAAATCTTCTGTGAGATAATAGCTTGAACACAGGCGATGGTATCCATCTGCAATGATCAGCTCATTTTGCCCTCTGACCAGCAATATTGGAGAAAGTTTTTTATTTTTTTCTACTTTTTTAAGGTTTTCTTTCACATGGATATTCGTTTCCGGTAGCAGGGTAAGTTTACTGGCTCTTAAAATGTCTTTTGATTTCTTTATAATAGTAGGAGCTGCCTTTAATTTTTTAACCAATTTTTGTGCTTCATCAGGTTGAAAAAGCAGTTCAAGATAATCCTGAGCTGCAGGGAAATCATGATCTTCCGGTTCTTTCAGCCAGATCTTGTCTTTGGTCAGATGAGTTTTTTTCACAGAGGTCTTCATTAGTGCTTATTTAAAAGATGAATAAATGTATGAAAAATAGATCGTCATTTAATAAATAACTATGAACACATTTTATATTTTTCTTTTTGCAAAAATCTTGGTACGATATATGTAATATTTATCCTAAACCGGAATGAATTTCATTAGATAATATTGAAATAATTGAAACCATTCAAAAATATGAACATTATGAAAAAGTTATTAATTTCAACAGTATTGTTATTAGGTTTATCCATGAGTGTTTCTGCACAGAAACATCCACCTACACCCCCTCATCCTTCAAAAAGCGAACTGGTTAATATTAAAATGCAAGAGCTTACCAAAAAATACAATCTTGAGAAAAAGTTGATACTTAATCACCCGCTTGCTACCAAACAGATGAAGAGAGATCAGATGAAAGCCTTAAATCAAAGATATGCAACTGAAAAACGATTACTTAGAGAGGCAAAATAATACAGTATTTTTGCAATTAGTAAAATTGGAAAAATCGTTTTATATACTTTAGGTTTTGAAAAGTTTTCAACGGAAGCTAAAATTTATTGAAAGAGAATGCGATTTGTGTTCTCTTTCTTTGTTTAAAATTGAATAAAATAGCTTTGTTGATGCATTTTAAGATCAATCTGAAGAAACATAAAACATCCAATATTTTTCCTTAAATTCGCATAAAAATTTTTAAAGTAATGAATTACGATATTATTGTCATTGGAAGTGGTCCTGGTGGATATGTTACTGCGATCAGAGCAGCGCAATTAGGTTTCAAAACCGCAATTATCGAGAAAGAAAATTTAGGAGGAATTTGCCTTAACTGGGGATGTATTCCAACTAAAGCTTTATTGAAATCTGCTCAGGTTTTTCATTATATCAACCATGCTGAAGATTATGGTTTGAATAAAGTGGAGGCAAGCTTTGAATTCCCGAATGTGATTCAGAGAAGCCGTGGTGTTGCCAGCAAAATGAGCAAAGGAATCGAATTCTTGATGAAAAAGAATAAGATTGACGTAATTCTTGGTACTGCAAAAGTACAGAAAGGTAAAAAAGTTTCTGTTACAGATAAAGAAGGAAAAGTAACTGAATATACAGGTACTCATATCATTATCGCTACAGGAGCTCGTTCAAGAGAATTACCAAACTTACCACAGGATGGTAAAAAAGTAATCGGATACAGACAAGCATTATCTCTTCCTGAGCAGCCGAAATCTATGATCGTTGTAGGTTCTGGAGCTATCGGGGTAGAATTTGCTGATTTCTATAACACAATGGGAACTAAAGTAACTGTTGTTGAATTTATGCCAAACATCGTCCCTGTAGAAGATGAAGAAATCTCTAAACACTTAGAGAAATCTCTTAAAAAGACAGGAATCGAGATCATGACAAACGCTTCTGTGGAAAGTGTTGATACAAGCGGAGAAGGAGTAAAAGCTACTGTGAAAACAGCGAACGGAAACATTACCCTTGAAGCTGATAT
>CBFQYI010000104.1:0-11412 GCA_965720825.1 uncultured Chryseobacterium sp.
TTGGTATTAACTGAAAATTTTCCGCGAATAATGTCTTCAAGGTTTAATACTCTGTCAACAGGCATTTTAAATCTTACAACATAAGGCGTCTTTTCATCCAATAGTTTTTGGACTTCTTCTTCAGAAAGGGCAAGGCTGTTTCTTAAACGGTTTCTTGTTTTATTATCATAAGAGAAAACATCACCTTTCGCTTCATACTCAGAACGTATTGAATCCAGTTCTTCTGCTGTATCAAAAGCAATGTATGCATAATCTGTCTTTAGGATCTGTTCTGTATATCTGTCGTAGATGTCTCTTCTTTCAGACTGTCTGTAAGGAGCGAATTTTCCTCCTTTCTTAGGACTTTCATCAGGAATGATTCCGCACCATTCTAAAGCTTCTTCAATATATTCTTCAGCTCCTTCTACATATCTGGCTGTATCTGTATCTTCAATTCTCAATACAAATTCTCCCCCTTGATTTTTAGCAAAAAGATAATCATATAATGCGGTTCTTACGCCTCCCAAATGTAATGGTCCTGTGGGACTTGGAGCAAAACGTACTCTTACTTTCTCCATTTCAATTTTAATTTTTGCAAATTTACTTAAAATTATGCGTTTAAGAGATGATTTCTGACCGTGTATTGTTTTTTTTGATCCTGACTTTTTTATTTATTTCTATAGATTTTCGATAAATGCGGTTTTAAAACTCCCAATATTATATTTCTGATACTATTTTTTACACATGGATCATAGCCTATAAAAAGTAGTTGTGAAAAATGAATTCATAAATAGTAAGTGTTGTGTTTAATGCATGTATTCTTTTGTGAGTGTTTGTACGTTTGTTTTTATAATTTGTATTTTTTGATTAAATCACAATTAAGAGATCGTTTTGTCGTTTATTCATGGTATTTTAATAATGTATTAAAATCACCAATTAATGATATATGTCACTCTGACATTGTTTTTTCACTTAGTGTTGAATATTATATTTGCAGAAACTTTTTAATAATCTATGAAAAAACAAATTGTATTTTGCTTCAGTAGTTTACTGATGCTTTTTATGAGTTCATGTTCTTCTGAAGATCTGAATTCAGAGGTAACGCCTGAAAGTCCAGCGGCAAAGGCTAATAACAGAATGTCTGCAGCCAAATTTGCAGGTGATGGAATTTATGATGTCTTAGGGCATGGTTATAACGTTACCGGTGAATACGCCAATGCAACGGCAGCAGGTTTTAAAGTGATCGATATTGACCGTTTTAAATTGGAGCAGATCAACAGATTAGTCAGCGAAAACACATACTCTCAGGAATATGCTGAAGATTATGGTGAAAATGCTGAGGCGTATTCTAAAATGGTTTCAACCAAAGTGGATGCAACAGTTAATTTTCCATTGTTTAAAAAAATACTCTCTGTAGGTTTTGGCTCAGCTGTAACGAGCAACAATAAGTTTGATGCAAAATATCTTTACGGAAGTTATAACCTTACGATCAAGCAGAAAAGAGTAAGATTCAACGCTACTACAGATATGTTGGGTGATTATGTAACTCTTGAATTTGCTCAGGATTTACAGACAAAAACTCCACAGCAGATTGTTCAGGATTATGGGACTCACGTAATGACTGATATTTATACAGGAGCAAAACTTGATATTTTATTCCAGTCTGAAACAACAAGCCAGACTCGTGATAAGGCGGCCAGAATTGGGGTAAAGGCAGGGATGTTGAATATTTTTAATGTGAATGTGGATAATGATGTGAATACTTCTGAATACCACATGAACTATTCTAAGAAGTTGACTTATAAAACCAGAGGTGGCGATCCTTCAAAAGGTTTAGTAGGAGATTTAAACCTGGATCAGACTAATCCTAAAGTTAATATTTCCAATTGGCAGAACAGCTCAACTGTAAGCAATTCTGTTTTGGTAGACTTTGGAAGCAATGGGTTGATCATTATTTATGACTTTGTAAAAGATCCTGTTAAAAAAGCTCAGCTAAAAGCTTATGTAGACCAATATCTGATTGATAATAAAGTCTACCTTGAATTTAAAACAATTCCAATTTACAGATATTACAACGGAGTAGATCATTACTATACAAAAATTGCAGGAAGCTACAACGGATATTCTTTTGAAGGAACAGAGTTTAATGCATTCTTATACAAAGCCCCAAACACAGTTCCTATCTACAGATATTGGAATGGTAAAGATCATTACTATACAAAAACTCCGGGATATTATAATGGATATGTAGACGAAGGGATTGAGTTCAATGCTTTTGCTACTCAGCAGCCTAATACAGTTCCTATCTACCAGTATTGGAATGGTAAAGATCATTATTATTCAAGATCAAGCGCAACGCCTCCTGGTTATATTAAGGAAGGAATTGAATTCTACGCTTACTAACTAAATAATATTAATATTTTACAACAAAGAAACCGTCTCAATTTTGAGACGGTTTCTTTCATATAGTAAAGAAAAAAAAATATTTGTGGAAAATTTTATTGGTAATATTAATTTAAGACTAATGTTTTCTATGTTCTTGTAGTTGAAAAATCTACTTTCTTGTAGTTAAAAATGTATTTTTGTAGTTTATTAGTTTATCAATGAAAAAGCACTTTGTTTTTATCAGAAACCTGTCTCAGAAACTACAGAAATAAGATCATAATGCTTTTGTTTCTGTCATTGAGAAGGGGCGAAACTAAATAATTTAACTTACTAACAAATGAAAATTATTTTCCACGAAAATCAATTATGCTATAGAGGGACTTCTAATGCTCTTTTTGATTATGCTTATTATAATGAGGAAATGCTTGGTAACGAGTCGATGATTCTTTATCCTAAAAATAGTCCGAATAATGCTGAAGAAGCTATTGAACGTTTTAAAAAAAGGTTTAACGTTGTTGGATATAGCGATATCAAGGAAAGGGATGAAATCATTAAAAAGGCAAATGCAGATCTTTTCTATGCAATAAAATCCGGAGAAAGGGAAACAGATACTCCACATGATCTTATTAAAACGGCTATTCACGCGGTTTTTAAATATAACGAACCCTATGGAGATGTTTATGCCTATGTTTCTGAATGGCTGGCTAAAACGATGAGTGGCGGAATGCTTCCTTTTGTACCCCATATTGTGGATCTTCCAGAAGTGAGTGGTGATCTTCGTGCTGAGTTGAATATTCCGAAAGATGCAGTGGTATTTGCAAGATATGGAGGAACAGAAACTTTTGATATTGGTTTTGTAATGGAAGCAGTAAAGAAAACAGCCCTGAAAAATAAAAATATATACTTTGTTTTTATGGGAACTGATGAATTTGTAAAGAGAAATTTTTTCAGGTCTTACAAGAATATTATTTTTCTTCCACCGACAACTGATGTCGAAAGAAAAGTGAAATTTATTAATACTTCTGATGCATTTTTGCATGCCCGCACGCAAGGGGAAAGTTTCGGAATGGCTGTAGGCGAGTTTTCTATTAAAAATAAACCTATCATAACATGGTCCGGATCTGATGAGAAATCACATCTGGAGATTCTGGGAGATAAAGCTATTCTATACAAAGATAAGCAGGATATCATACAAATCCTGAAGAACTTTCAACCGGATGCCGGTAAAAACTGGGATTGTTACTCAGAGCTTTTCAATCCACGGGCAGTTATGGAGAAATTTGAAAATGTTTTTATCAAATAAAATAGTAAAGGCTAATGTAACAACATTAGCCTTTTATTTTGGTCTGAAAGAATTAAAAAAGACTTCTAATTCTCATCTTTATTTTTTTTGTGAAAGATAAATTCAGATTGAGTTTTTTCTGAGGATATTTCTTTGAAAAGGAAAGAATAAATTCATCAATGTTTTTTGCAGGGAAAAAGGAAAGCTCTTTCCAAATGCCCTTATATAAAGGGTGGAAGTCTATGAATGTCTTATAATTGTCAGCATTCACCGTTTTCCATGAATTTAAAAACGTTGAAGTGTCAAAATCATTTTTATGCCCCCAGTTATTGATCTTTTCTGAAATTTCACTTTCTTCCCGCGCCCATGACTGATGTATTAAATAAAAATCCAAAGGAAGGATTCTGCCTTTATTTGTATTTCTGGCATATTCATAGTGAGGATAGTTTGTAATAAGCATACACTTTTCATCAAAAGGAGTAATTACAAAAAAACCTTCAGTATTATGTTTGAATAATGTCACAAAATTTACCTGAAAATTAAAAGGATTTTTAGCCGGATTCTTTAGTAAAAATTTATTCCCTTTCAAAAATTTTGCTAATACTCCGAAGTCATAAGCATATTCATCTCCATCCATCTGGATATGCCATCCGCCAGAGCCCATTTTTTCAGCCATCATGTTCCTTTGTCTGGTCTCCAGCTCCATTGGCTGCATCCCCTCAATGAAAAAAGTGTCTTTGTAAAAGATGATTTTATTCTGAGTATCCAATTTTTTGATATCACTGAAAACACTTTCAGGAATATGAATATCATTCCCTGCCCATGTTTTATTGTTAGCATCATAGCTTATCACGATACAGTCCGCATGCTCATAGATATGCTTGAGAGATGTAAAGATGTAACAGTAATCATAAGATAGAAGATATCCTACTTTAATAATATTTTTTTTACTCATTTTTTATTTTATCTAAATTGGAATAAAGACCGTCTAATATACCTTTTATGTACGCTTTCGCCATGGAAAATTTTCTTTTTTTAAGTGCTTTCCTTGCGAACTTCCATCGTTCTTTGGTCACATATTTTAAATTCCCGTCATACAGCCTGCACATCCAGATTCGGTTTCTGGTGATATAATACTCATAAAAACTGCCTTTATTGCTGGCAAGATTGAAAGCTTCACATTGTGTATTGACCGCAATTTTCCATTGGGTGTTTTTAAGAAGACGAAGACACCATTCAGACTCTTCATAATACATGAAAAAGCTGGTGTTCATTAAGCCTACATCATCTAATATTTCTTTTCTGAACATCAAGGCGCTTCCATCTACATATTTTATATTGTAGTTATAATGAGGAGCATTTACATGGTTTTTATCCTGTTCAGAATTGGTGTGTCCACCCTGGAAACCTTCCTCCGGAAATAACAGTCCGCCGTCTGAGAATATTCTGTCACGAATGTTTCTGTAGCAGATTCTTGGGCCAATGATTCCTATATCTGGAAATTCTTTTAAATCGTTATATAACTGACTGATTGTGCTGCGGGATATTTCAATGTCCGGATTTAATAATAAAAAATAATTCTTACCGTCTTCAATCGCTTTTTTAATCGCTAGATTATTACCGAAAGCATAGCCCCCGTTATAATCACTTAAGATATAGTTGATTTGCTTTTGAGAGCCCAGTTGCTCTATTTCCTTTCTGTCTTTCGAATTATTATCTACAACATAAATAGATTGTTGGGAAATACCTTCGCTTAATAATGAATTAACCTCTCGCTGGGTATCTTCAAAAGAATTGTAATTCAATATGATAATGGCCAGGTCATCCATTAGTGTAAAATCTTTTTCCATTTTTCAATTGCTTTTTCTTCAGAAAAATTATTTTTAAAATATTCCTCAGCCTGTATTTTCATATCCTGATAATAAGATTGATCCTGCAGTAAAGACATGATCTGATCTTTAAAAATTTCAGGATGATCACTTACCAGGCAGCCATTTGATGTTTTTGCAGGGAAGCCGTCAATCGCCCTTTCTGTTCCTACAATAGGAAGTCCGTAAGATAGCGCTTCTATGACTTTAATTTTGATACCGGTACCCTCCAGCATTGGACAAATTGCAATTTTTGACTGGTGGTAATATTCCTCCAGACTTTCTATAAATTCTATTAAGGTAACACCTTCTCTTTCTTTAATATGCTTGCAAATTCTTCCGATAATTACAATGTTGATATTGGGAGGAAACAATGGATATACATGATCAAAAAACCACTGTATGGATTGTATATTGAAAATGTTTTCAGACCCTACAAAAATCAGATCATACTTTTTGCCACCATCACTTTTTTCGAAATGAGTGGGGAAAGAAGGGGGTATGTTGATTACTTTTTCACCTAAAAATCTTTTAAAAACAAGGTTCTCATCTTCTGATATGGTGATCACTTTATCAAACTTTGCAAGATTATTGATTTCCTCATTGAAACGTTTTCCAATATCTAATGATTTGTTTTTGTAGAACTCATTGAGGGTAATCCAATCATGGGTATCTATGATCTTTACAGTGTTTTTCATAGATTCATGATCAACTAATCCTGCCCAGAATTCATAATTGATGATAATGGCATCATATTTTTCCTTATTGAAGATGTCAGAAAATTCTTTCTTGGCAAAATCTGTCAATAAGTGGTTATACTCATTAGGCTTTTTATAAAATTTTGATATTTTGTACTTCCAATACGCGGAAGATGTTTTTACTTTTAATGGTCTGTGTTTGATTAAGAACAGATGATCAACAATATTCTGATCAATATCTGTAGTATCGTTTTGGCTCTTATAAATCTCAGCGGCTCCTACCAGATCAATGTGATATCCCATTTTCTTTAAAACAGTAAGGGTCGTTTTTGCTCTCGTTGTATTTCCTGCTCTGTTTGAAAATGCATTTTCAGGAAAAAAAAATAGAATTTTTTTGGTCATTATAAAGATGTAATGGCGGAATTAAATTTGTTGATGATGGTATCCCATGAATAGTTTTTTAAAACATAATCTCTCGCTTTGATGCCTTCAGAAACAAGATCATCCTGTGACTGTTGCATGTAAAACGTTAATGCCTGGGAAAATTCTGTACTGTTTGTAAAGCTTTTCCCGGTTTTACTCTTTTCAATATGAGAATACAAAACCTCACAGTTTTTATTTACAATGATAGGGATTTTCAGTAACATGGCCTCTAAGGTTATCAGTGAAAGACTTTCATAGAATGAGGGCATTATAAGTGCGCTGGCATTTTCCAGTAAAGCATTTTTGAGGTCGTGGTCTACAAATCCGGTCAGGATAATATCATCTCCCTGAGTTATTTTTTCCTCAAGAGAATTTTTGCCTACCAAAACGAGCTTTACGTCTCTGTATTCAGGATGTTTTTCTTTGAAATCTTTAAAATATTCAATCATCATGACACAGCCTTTGTCTTCAACAATTCTTCCAATATAAATAAAGTATTTGGCCTGATAAAGATCCTTAGGCAGTTCACCCGATGCTGCATCATAATCATCAAAACCAATTCCTGCAATTTCTGATTTCAGCTTTTGTGCCTGAGGATAGACGCTCTCTACAAAATCTTTTTCAATCTGTGTATTGTACATGATGCACTTTGGAAGAGAAAACAATTGAGAATAACCCTCAAGATAAAACTGAGGCTCATCGTGGGCCGTTGGAATGAGAATGCTTTTGTCAGCAACTTCTCTGATTCCTATATTGGTAGGGTGGTATAAATAGGTAAAGAAAATAAAAGCCTTGTAATCTTCTTTTTTCTCTTTTATAAACTGAATTAAATCCTGAGAGAATGGTCCCTGTACTTCTAACCATTCATTGAAATTAAAGTCTTTTTTGTTGTATTTAAATCTCTTATAAAGCAAATAAGGGAAGTTTAGAAAGCTTAGCTTTCTGCTATAATATTTATATAAGTTACGAGCTGTTTTACTTAGTTCATTAAATCTTTTTAAATCCTTTTTTAAAGTTTTGAATCTTCTTACTTTAATATCATTGATGATTTCAATTCCTTCCGGATAATGATTATCCCAACGTTCGAATTCTATAGCACAGGTTGTAATAATTTCAATATCATAGAGAGCAGACAATTTTTCAGCTAATAATCTTGCGTGAAGTTCTGCACCTCCGTTAATCTCCAACCCATATCTTTGGACTACTATTGCGATTTTGTCTTTCATCTGAAATATTATGAGTTCATTGGTCTGTCGATAAGCTTACAAACGTGAAAATTAACCAATACAATTATTTTCTGCCTTTTTTGAAGAAAGCATTGACTTTCTTTCTGATTTTATTATAAAGAGTTCGCTCAAGATAGTGAACTCTGGAATTTAATCTTTCGATTTCGCTTAAATAGAAAACATTATTGACATCACTGCCTACGGTGCTTTCTTTTTTACCAAAACTATCAATGAAATTCAATCTGATTTTGAATAGCTCTCCGATAGATTGAATAGAAAAATTCTCAGCAATTTGTGATTTTGCCTTTTCTCTCATCGAAGTCAGACTGTCAAAATTGTTTTTGATATACTGTAGTTTTTCAACAGCATCTTTCAGGCTAGGCTTGGCAAGTGTTAAACCTTCATCAATCAGTCCTTTTGTATTGGATGTTTTGATGAAATCATACTGAATAAGAAAGCTGTTATTGACATTCATAAAATCCAGATTCCCGGAATAACCCGTTCCTACTACAATTTTTCCATAGGCCA
Source organism: uncultured Chryseobacterium sp. (assembly GCA_965720825.1). Classification (GTDB taxonomy): domain Bacteria; phylum Bacteroidota; class Bacteroidia; order Flavobacteriales; family Weeksellaceae; genus Chryseobacterium. Next base: position 8,390 of record CBFQYI010000104.1, read on the forward strand.
TGGCTTCTGCCATCGTCAGACCGAAACCTTCTGAACCATGGAGAGAAATCAGAACATCAGACTGTTGGATCAGGGAATGTAGTTTCTCCTTTGAAAAATGCTCGTTAATGATGATTACGTTCGGAATATTTTGGTAAGCTTCCAGCGCTTTCTGAGCATCTTTGCTTCTTTCAAGATTATGCGTTTTCACGATAAGAACACTGTTTTTATCTTCTTTGAAAACTCTTGTGAAAGCTTCCAGCGTAGCTTCCGGATTTTTTCTGATGGTGGTACTCAGAGAATCAAAAATCGTTAGGTAGATCTTTGAATCCGGAGAAATATTATATTGGCTTAGTTCAAAATCCTTGCACTCTGCCATTTTTTGAATCGGATGAGAAAATCTGATCACAGGAATTCCGGTATACTTTGTAAAGATATTCACACAGAAATCACTGGGTACCCATAGCTCATCAAAGACATTTAATATCTCAACAACTTTATCAGAAACTTCAGGAAATTCCCAGGCCCAGTAAATAATATTATAATGATCCTTAAGATTCAGATCCTGATTCTTAGAAAAAAAATTGTTGATAAAATTGATGTTGATATGGAAAACATTAATGGAAGATGACGATTCGGAACCTGAATCAATTCTTTCAAAAGTTTCACTGGAATAATTAATCCGGTTTACTTTGATACCAATTGCTTCTAATGCTAAAGCATTTAATCTGGTTGCTTCGGAAATTCCAAAATTTCCATCAAAAAAACCATGGTAATTTACACTTAATGACATGGATTATAATGTTTTAAGTTTTTCTTTTACTTCTTCAGGTGAAAATGCTCTCAGACTGTCTACAGAGTTTCTGCTTAATGTATTCCAAAGCTCTTGATCATTATTCAACTGAATAATAGCCTCTGCAAAAGTGTTTTCATCATTGGCAATCAGTACATTCTTTTTATCGGTAAGTTTCATTCCTTCAGCTCCTATATCTGTAGTAACCACAGGGAAAAAGTATTCAAAAGCCTGTCCGATTTTTCCTTTCACACCTGCCCCGAATCTTAAAGGTGCCACCATAATTTTCGAATTCATAAAGTGCTCTTCAATGCTTTCCACAAAACCTAAAAATTTAAACTTAGGAAATAGTTTAAGATCAAGTTTTTCCGCAACATTCCCGATAATGCTTACTTCCAGTTCAGGATTGGTTTTCCAGACGATAGGCATTATTTTTTCATAGAGAAACTTTACCGCATCAATATTAGGCTCGTGGATAGATCCTATGAAGGTAATTCCTTTACTTTCACTGAAATTTTTTCTTTCAGAAATATCAATTTTTGGATAATGAATATTAGATACCGTAATGATCTTATTTTTGTCCGCATACTGGCTCATAATTTCTTTCTCCTTATCAGATATAGCAATGATATAATCCAGTTGCGGTGCAATAACAGTTTCCAGACGGAAAAAATGTTTGTAATTCTTCTTTAATGAAATACGGGTCGGTTCCAGTTCTATGGCTCTTTTAAACCTTAAAAAATGAATATCTACCATATCATAAATGAATTTGGCAGAAGGTAAAACGGCTTTCATTTTTTTATAAAAAAGATTCAGAGCCAGAGGGCCGTTGAACCAAACGTAATCTATCTTTTTAAAAGAAGACAGGAAATCGTAAATATTCCTGTACTTATTATTCTCTATGTAAACGATAACATTGTGCTGCTGATAAAACTTCACATAAGTATCGTCTTCAAACATATGGGGAGCAAATAAAATGCAGTTGTATCCTAATTCTTTGTAAATAAATATGAGTTCTTTCAGTCTGTTAGCCCCGGATTCTTTATCATGGGCAGGAAAATCTCTTGATGCAAACAGGATCGTTTTTTGGGAAGCGTCATACAGATTGATGTTGACTATATCCTTAGACTGAAGGTTTTTGAGTTTTTCTTTTCTTTCGAAGTGTTTTTTTATTTTTTTTAAGATTCCCATTTGTCAGTTTTTAGTATCGAGTTCAAAAACTTTATTCACCCAACTATCCAAAGTGTATCTGTAGTAGATTTCTTCCGGAATTTTCTCGTAAGGTTTTTCAAAAAAAGATTTGTCAAGATTACTAATATTTTTGTTTAAAATCAAAATATTATTGGGATTGTAAAAATCATAGGTTTTAATGGCTTCATTATCAGTTATGATTTTCTTTTCCAGAGACATGGCTTCAAAAACTCTGAAGCTGAGTCCATATTGTCCTTCACGCATCAGATCCAGTAAAACTTTTGAGTTTTTATAATATTTTGGAAGATCATTATGCGGGATCTTCTTAATGCTGAAAACCAGGAAAAGATTCTTAGGAACCGTCATGAATATATTGGTGAGCTGATGCTTCCAGGATTTTTTTCCGATAATCATAATCTGGAATTTCAATCCTTGTTCAATCAGCTTTTTAGCCAGTAATTTTATGAGTGAAACCCTTCTGTTATCATATGATGTGATGTAAAAAAGATCCATTTCAGGCTGCTGGGTTTCTTTGGCACAGTGGGGAAGGTAAATATAATTGGTTAATTTTTCAAAGCCGTGTTTTTTGACATCAATATAATCAAAGGAAAATACTTTGTCAAAAAGATACAGTTTGTCTTCCACAGGAACTCTTTCAAGATTATCATACAGATAGGTCACCAGACGGTCTGTGGATTTTCGGATTTTTTTAAGGGTAGAAAGATCAAATGTATCCGGATTCATAACCAGTATCTGATCCTGGTGGCCTAATTTTTCCAGAGAATCCAGAACATATTTCTGTCTTTTTTCAGTCTTAAGATTTTTGTTTAAAAAAGTTTTGCTTAAAGCATTTACAGCTCTTTCGTTGAAGTTGGAATGAGTAACGGTACTGATCTTTATATGATGAGCATCAATACCACGTTGGCATAATGTTTCAACAATATACTTATCATAATCCCAAAAATCATAACTAATGATACAAATCTTCATTCAACTAATTTTGCTCTTTTTTTAATGATTCATAGGTTTCATAGACACTTAAAGATTGCAGATAACATAA
>CBFQYI010000105.1:0-11398 GCA_965720825.1 uncultured Chryseobacterium sp.
TACGAAACAGCCTGCACAAGAACCCGTAACCTCAAAAAATTCTATAAAAGCCTTTTTATATTTGCCATCTTTGCTGTTCTTATCATTCCTGATGATATTTTTGGCGAAAAGATCGTTCACTTTAGATTATTTGACAGATATACCATCCTTGGAATCTGGGGATTTATTATCCTTGTAAAAGCTATAAAACTATTTCTTTTTGATTCCGAATGGGAAAAGGAAATGATTGAAAAAGAACTCAGAAAAGAGAAAAAAACGATAAACTATTAAAATCTGTCCACTTTTATATAACTTTATTTCTTAAAATCTAAAAACCAAAACTTAAACTCAATGATCAAAACTGTCATTATAGAAGATGAAAAACCTGCTTCAAGGAAGTTAGAGAGAATGCTGAATAACTTTCCTGAAATTGAGATCGTTGCTAAAATAGAGTCGGTGGAAGAAGGTGTTGCCTGGTTTTCTGAAAATGAACATCCGCAGCTGATTTTTTCAGATATTGTTTTAGGGGATGGATTGTCTTTTGATATCTTTGAAAAAGCACCTACCAAAGGTTTCATTATTTATACAACAGCCTTTGACCAGTATACCCTGAAAGCTTTTAAGCTGAACAGCATTGATTATCTTTTAAAACCCATTCTTGATGAAGACCTGGAAAGAGCAGTGGAGAAATTTAAATCATTCATTCCTGCCAATGACACCAATGGTTCTCAGGATATTAAACAGTTAATCAGAAAAGAAAAATCTACCCTTTCCAGAGTTCTGGTTAAAATAGGCTATAACCTTAAGATTATACAAACCCACGAAATAAGCTGTTTTTTCAGCGAGAATAAAATCGTTTATCTTCAGACAGAAGACCGAACTTATCCGTCAGATTTTACGCTTGATGAGCTGGAAGATGTACTGGATACGAAAAAGTTTTTCCGGGTGAACAGACAGTTTATTATCAGTTCGGATTATATCAAAAATATTCATACTTCACCCTACTACAAAGTGGACCTTGAGTTTCAGCCTGAAGAGGAAATAACGGTCAGCAGAGACCGTGTAAAAGATTTTAAAGACTGGCTCGTCAGTTGATAAAGATTAACCTAAAAACAAACACCATGGATCTTATATTACTATTCTTTAAACTATTCCTGACCCTCTTTTATCCCTGAAAAATATAATCAGGAATTATAGAAATCACTGGCGGATTGTATAAACTGGTGAAAAGCTTCTGTAACTTCTTTTGAATGCTTATGGGTAAGCGGAAAAGGAACCATATGGGAATATTCAAACGGGAAATCTTTGATTTCAATGCCTACATTGATATTCCTGTAGCCACCCTGCAGTGTATTTAATGCTTCTATCGGAGGAGCCACCCTGTCTTTTTCCAAAACATAGGCTTTAATCTGAGATTGGATTTCCTGAATTCTTTCTTCTCTTTCCTTCTGAAAATAATTGTAGCGAAGCATTTTTTTGAACCAGCTTTCCTGTGGATGTAAATCTTCATTCTGATAATGTTTCAGACGTGGATCCGATTTAAAATCAGAACTCAGCAATTCCGTAAAAACAGACTGCATTTTCACAGTGGCCTGAGTATCCATGATGTATTTGGAGATTGGAAACATTCTGTCGATCGTCATTCCTCCACAAAAACAAAATATTTTTGATCGGGTAAAATAATCATGGGGATCAGCCATTTTGATAATTAAGGCAAGAAATGACCCTATAGAATACCCAAATAAATCCAGATTTGCTTCTGGAGAAATACCCTTGATTTTACCCTTTTTAATATCCTTTACCATCTCTGTGATATCAGAATAGGTTTGGAGGCCGGACCAGAAAATTCTTTGAGGATGCGCTTCCAGTCTGGAACTTATGGCAGCATTCACATAAGAGTAATTCATGTTTTCCGGATACTTTCTCTTTCTGAAATTGACAACTTCCATCATGTGATGGCGGTCACTCCAGATAGGTTCTGCACGATCCATATGAAATGCAATAGGGAACAAAATAATAGCCTTTTGTGTTCTTTGAGCCAATTCATAGGCCCATGGCAGGTATTTATCCCATTTCTTTTCATTCAGTCCATGGAAGAAAAATATTGCTCCTTCAGCTGTTTCTATATCTGCCCGCTTCAGGATATGATATTCAAATTTTTTATTGCATTCAATATCAAAATCTTTGATATCTACAGCGGGTTGGTCGTACAAGAGATAACCATTTTTGTTGATTTCGAGTGTTTGCTGATGTTTATTGCATTGTTGATTTTCTGAGCCATAAAGCAGGTCACAAACCTTAGATTCAAAAGGAATTGATTCAATGGTTATATTCAATTCTTTAATTTCAACCCTGCCTTTTCCGGAATCAAAATGATTTTTCAAAACTTCATACAATTCATAATATTCCATAGCAAAACGATTGAAGGGTTCATATTTAGAACCATCAAGTTAGAGAATTATTGTGGTAATGAATTGATTTTTAAGGTTTAAATATATTCCAGGCATAAGAGAAATACAATAAACCCCGAAACAGTCTTATTCCGGGGCCGTGATATAGAGAATGATGATGATGTTTATTGTTGAATTGATTTTTTATCTGACAATTAACTATCTGTAATCTATTCTGTTAGATTCGGTGTCTTCAAGTTGTTTAACAATTGATTCAGGTATTTCGTCACTGTCAATGGGAAAACTGATAGAATCAGAAATAAAGGTTTTTCTGTCCGCTTTTCTGAAGATTTCAAACAAAGCAATCGGCTCCTGATTGAAACTAATGCAGGTGCTTATAAAGTGGATTTCGTGGAGTTTATAGTCCGGGTTTTTAAGTTTTTCTTTAATATCCTTTATCCTTGAAATGAAATGTCTCTGACGGATAAAAGTATTGCTGTTCATGATGATGAAAACATAATCAGAATAGGCTGTTACTTTTCCAAAGTATTTGTGATGATCACCACCGCTTCTTTCAATAAAATATTCTCCGGTGGTTTCAGACTTGTAAATTTCCATCGCAGAACGCCATATGCGGTCTTCTTTTGCCATTAAAGGATTATCGGGTAGATTTCTGTTATAAGAATACCAGCAGCCTACTAAACGGTCTAAAAGTGCGGTATTCATGTTGGCATTATTCATATCAATCCTCAGATCATTAAAATTAAATGCTTCCGTATTTGAATTTATAAAATCTATATAATTGGAATACCCCAAAACTTTGACAATTAAACTCAGTTTGGCAAGGTTGGGCCTGCTTAAAACAGCATTTTCGTTTTGTTTAAATTTCTTCAGTTTATTTATAATCAGATGTTCATACAGATAATTTGTTCCCAGAATATCGGGGTCTTTTTTGATCTGTTTTTCAGAATGATCACTGATAATCAGTTCATTCAGTTCTGCGCTTATGTAAGACCATTCGGTTTTGGTGACATCTTCCCAATGGTTTTTCTTTAAAAATTGGCTGCTTAAGAAATTCATCAGTTTCTCAAGATGCAGAATATCTTCCTTTTTCATGGTGTTTATTTATAAGACTAATTTAAGATTTTTATCAAACCAAAAAAGACTTTTGAAAGACTTTTATATTGTATAATCCATTGATATTTGATTAGAAAAACAAAAATCAAAACAATGGAAACAAAAATGGTAGTAAAAGACGAATCTCTTTGGAGCCGGATACAGACATTTTCCCTGGATGCTCCGGGAGTTGATTTCCCTTTTTCAAAAAAGCTGGCCAAAGAAGAACACTGGAGCCTTGATTTCGCCAAAAAAGCGATTGAAGAGTACAAAAAGTTTGTGTATCTCTGCTGTATTCTTCCCCATGGAGCTTCTCCAAGTAACATCGTTGACAAGGTTTGGCATATGCACTTGATCTACACCCAAAATTATTGGGAAGAATTCTGTCCTCATATTTTAAAAAGACCGCTTCATCATCATCCATCCAAAGGTGGTTATGCGGAAAAAGAAAAACATCAGAACTGGTTTGAAGATACTTTAACAAGTTATCGGCAGATTTTCCAGCAAGAAGCTCCTGAAGAAATCTGGAGAGAGGGTAATAAAAAGTCAACAGTACAATCCTGGCTGAGAAAAATGGCCTTCTTTGCTCCCATATTTATGTTACTGCTTTTATTTTCGTGTACAGAAGGAGATAACTTTTCTGGGTTAATGGTTACTGGAGTTGTATTTGGGATTATTTTCATTCTGGGAACTATCGTTTCAATCATAGGAGATCAGGAGGTTTCTGACCCCAACAGAAAAGATAAGCAAAACAATGACGGAGGAAGTTGTGGCGGATCAAGCTGCAGCGGAGGTGGCGGTTGTGGAGGAGGCTGTGGGGGTTGTGGCGGATGCGGAGGCTGTGGCGGATAATAAAACTAATCATTATGAAAAAAATCATCATTCATTCACTGCCAATAGTGATAAGCCTTATATGGCTTATGGCGGTCCATCAGACATTTAATCCTGTTACTCTTAAAGGTCCAGACTTTCTAAGGTTCTATCTCATCCTGGTTCTGGGATTTTATGCTTCACTTTTTATTATAAATTCTTTGAAAGAGACCAGTTCGGGAACGACATTTTATTTTGCTGGATTTATTTTCCTGTTGGGAATTATCAAGCTTATCAGAGGTGTCATGCTGGGAAAACCAATTGGATTTCTTGTTATGATCTTAATAGCAGAAGGTATTGTCACATTGATTTTTATCTCAGGTCATGTAAATGAAAAGATAAAGTAAAATTTATTATTAAAAACAAACCCGAAACAAAAATGTTCCGGGCTTTATCATGTGTCGTTGATATTAAATATTTTTCTTTTCTTCTTTTACGGGTTGATAGCCATATTTTCGAACCATAACGGAAGTCAGGACGACTAAAATAAGACTGATGGCGATATTGGAGTTTTCCGGATGTACAATGGCCTGATAAAAATTATAGCCGAAAATAGCGGATACCACTGCAATCAGAATATTGTTTACATATGCATACTGGTTTTTTGTAGATGTTTTCATAGTAGTATTTTTTATCGTTATTTACTCAGTAAGTATGACAACGTAAAAAACGTTACAGAAAAATTTCAAAAAAATATTTCCTTTAAAAAAAACAATCTCAATATACTTAAAAACCTCTTCATTCAGGAACTCGTACCCCGAAATCCCGCATCCCGTACCCCGAATCTCAAAAACGTTTACGAAATCACGCCACTACCGATTAGCTCCTCATCGATATACCATGAAGCAAACTGTCCTTCGGCAATAGCAGACTGAAGTTCATCAAATTCAATATAAAAAGCATTTTCAAACTGATACAGGGTTGCTTTCTGCAAAGGCTGTCTGTATCTGAATCTGGCCATTACTTCCATAGATCCTCCGTTCTGAAGTCTCAAATCCTCACGCACCCAGTGCAGTTCAGCATTATCAATTTTCAGCGCTTTCTTATGAAGTCCCGGAAAATGGCTTCCTTCTCCTACGAAAAGGATGTTGTTTTCCATATCCCTGGAGATGATAAAACAGCTTTCTTTGTGACCGCCTATACCAAGTCCTTTACTTTGTCCGATCGTGAAAAACTGGGCTCCCTGGTGTTTCCCGATAACTTTTCCGTCAGATTTTTTATAATGGATTTTTCTGGATAAAAACTCAAGTTCTTCTTCTTTGGAAGAGAATTCAGGTTTCTCTTCTGAAAATAGAGGAGAATCTTTGAAAATTTCTACAATTTCCCCTTCATTAGGTTTCAATTGCTGTTGTAAAAATTGCGGAAGGCTTACTTTTCCGATAAAACATAACCCCTGAGAATCTTTTTTATCTGCCGTTACCAACCCGATTTCTTTCGCAATTTCTCTTACCTGAGGCTTAGTAAGTTCTCCGATAGGAAATAAAGCTTTTGAAAGCTGATCCTGACTTAGCTGGCAAAGGAAGTAAGACTGATCCTTATTATTGTCTTTTCCGGCCAGAAGATGGAAAATTTCTTTACCGTTTTCATCAAAAGTAGAATTTACCCTTGCATAATGTCCTGTCGCTACTTTATCAGCTCCTAGAGACATGGCAGTCTTCATAAAAACATCGAATTTTACTTCTCTGTTACACAATACATCAGGGTTGGGAGTTCTGCCTTTTTCATATTCGGCAAACATATAGTCAACAATACGTTCCTTGTAAAGTTCACTCATGTCTATCACCTGGAAAGGAATTCCAAGCTTTTGTGCCACCATAAGGGCATCATTACTGTCCTCAATCCAGGGACATTCATCTTCAAGTGTTACGGAAGCATCGTTCCAGTTTCTCATAAATAAAGCCACTACCTCATGGCCTTGCTGCTGCAGCAAATACGCTGTAACACTAGAATCTACACCTCCGGAGAGGCCTACTACTACTTTCATTGTATTCAATTTTACGAAACTCTTAACGGGAGTTCTTAGTTTGATGCGGCAAAAATACAATTAAAAAATTCGTAAAAAAACCATAATTTTAAACATTGATAAAAACGATAGAGCTTTATGTCGTCTTTTATCAATCTCTCTGCAGACGGAAACAGATGAGAATATAATTGTAAGACCAAAAATATAACATATGAAAAAGTTTATTATTTCTATGATGCTGATATCTTCAGGATCAGTTTTTTCCCAGATTTCAGTAGGAGCACCTGTACAGGAAAACAGCAAATGGACTTTTGGAGGAGGTATTGGATTAGGATTTGGAAGTAACAGCGCTTTTAATCTGTCTGCATCACCAAGAGTAGGTTACCGGTTTACAAATGATTTTGAAGGCGGGGTAATAGGAAGTGTTTCGTGGCAGACTTCTGATTATTATAAATCCACTATGTTTGGAGTAGGTCCTTTTGTCAATTATTATTTTGCCAGATCATTTTATGTGGGAGCCAACTATCAGCATTATTTTGTTGATTACAAAGATAAGTACTACGATTATAAATACAATACAGAAGAAAATGCCCTGTATCTTGGAGGCGGCTATATGCAGCGAATTGGAAACAACTCGTTTATGCAGCTGGGTTTGATGTATAACGTACTTTGGAAACAGAATTCAAGTGTATTTTCCAGTGGTCTGATCCCGAATATTGGTTTTGTAGTAGGACTTTAATATTTAATTTATCAATAGGAACGGGCTTTAGCCAAAATGTATAAAAACAAAAATCCCCGGAAAATTTCCCGGGGATTTTTTATTTGAAATTAAATTATTTATTTAATTAAGATTGAGAAGACTTTTCAGCTGATTTCTTAGCTTTCTGTGTTTTCCCGATCAGTCCGTCTTTTGCCTCATTAAGGTCAAGAACTACGGTTTCTCCTTCGTTCAATTGCTTGTTTACCAGCATTTCTGCCAATAAGTCTTCAATATACTTCTGGATCGCACGTTTCAATGGTCTTGCTCCGAAATCTTTATCCCATCCTTTTTCAGAAATAAAGTCTTTTGCTTCTTCAGTAAGATCTACTTTATATCCTAATTTTTCAAGTCTGCCATAAAGCTTGTTCAGTTCAATATCTATGATTTTTTTGATATCATCCTGTACAAGAGAGTTGAAGATCACAATATCGTCAATTCTGTTTAAGAATTCCGGTGCAAATGCTTTCTTAAGGGCATTTTCAATGGTACTTCTTGCTCTTGAATCCGAGGTCGTTTTCTTCGCAGAAGTTCCGAATCCTACACCATCTCCAAAGTCTTTAAGATCTCTTGTTCCGATGTTTGAAGTCAGAATAATGATGGTATTTCTAAAATCAATTTTTCTTCCTAAGCTGTCTGTAACGTGTCCTTCATCCAAAATCTGCAACAGAATATTGAATACATCCGGGTGAGCTTTTTCAATCTCATCCAAAAGAACCACTGCGTAAGGCTTTCTTCTTACAGCTTCTGTTAACTGACCACCTTCTTCGTATCCTACGTATCCCGGAGGCGCACCAACCAATCTTGAAACAGCAAATTTCTCCATGTATTCACTCATGTCAATTCTGATCAGAGATTCATCGGATTCGAAAAGCTCTCTTGCCATTACTTTTGCCAATTCGGTTTTACCAACCCCGGTTGTTCCAAGGAAAATAAAGGTACCGATAGGGCGGTTTGGATCTTTAAGACCTGCTCTGTTTCTTTGAATAGCTTTAACAACTTTCTTCACAGCATCTTCCTGACCGATCACTTTTCCGTTCAGTTTCTCGTCCATTTGGGCCAATTTGTCAAGCTCGTTCTTACCAACTTTCGTTACCGGAACACCACTCATCATAGAAACCACTTCCGCTACATTTTCTTCCGTTACGGTTTCTTTTTTCTCTTTTACATCCTTATCCCATTTTTCCTGAGCAGCATTCAGTTCCATCTGAAGACGTTCTTCTTCGTCTTTCAGCTTTCTTGCTTCAAGGTAGTCCTGAGCTTTTACAGCTTTCTGTTTCAGTTCTTTGATGTCCTCGATTTTCTTTTCAAAATCAATGATTTCGGTAGGAACCTTCATGTTTTTGATATAAACACGTGATCCCGCTTCGTCCATTGCATCAATCGCTTTGTCCGGTAAGAAACGGTCTGTAATATATCTTGATGTCAGATTGACACAAGCCAGAATCGCTTCCGGAGTATAGATTACATTATGATGTTCCTCATATTTATCTTTGATCTGATTCAAGATCTGAACAGTTTCATCAATAGAAGTAGGTTCCACCATTACTTTCTGGAATCTTCTTTCTAAAGCTCCGTCTTTTTCAATATACTGACGGTACTCATCCAGGGTAGTTGCCCCGATGCATTGAATTTCACCTCTTGCCAAAGCAGGTTTGAACATATTGGAAGCATCTAAACTTCCCGTAGAACTTCCCGCTCCTACAATCGTATGAAGCTCATCAATAAATAGGATGACATCTCTGTTTTTCTCCAGTTCCGTCATAATCGCCTTCATTCTTTCCTCAAACTGACCACGATATTTTGTTCCGGCAACTAAACTTGCCAGGTCTAAAGTGATCACACGTTTTCCGTAAAGAACTCTCGACACTTTTTTCTGTTGAATTCTTAGTGCTAACCCTTCAGCAATGGCAGATTTACCAACTCCCGGCTCCCCGATAAGAAGCGGGTTGTTTTTCTTTCTACGCGATAAGATCTGAGAAACTCTCTCAATTTCTTTTTCACGCCCGATTACTGGGTCCAGTTTTCCATCCCTTGCCAAAGAAGTAAGGTCTCTACCAAAGTTATCCAATGTAGGCGTTTTACTTTTTGCAGAACCTAAATTTCCTGTAGGCTTTCTCATTTGCTCAAATTCTTCTCTCTCGTCATCGTCATCGTAAGCACTCATCTGAGGAGACTGCCCTGAATTTTTAAGCATAGTCTGGTATTCTCTTGAAACTCCTTCGTAGTCGATGTCATAAGCTCCCAGAATATTTGAAGTAGGATCTTCATATTTATAAAGAATACCTAAAAGCAGGTGAACGGTATTAATTTCATTGCTTTTATATTGACGGCATTCTAACTCTGCACGTTTAATGGCATGGTCTGCCATCTTGGTGAAAGAAATATTGGTAACCTCTTCAGAAATAGGATTAAGACTTGCTGTATTTAAAGTTTCAATTTTTCTTCTGATTTGTGTTAAATCCGCATTAAGGTTTTGAAGGATTTCTTTTGCAGAGTTTTCCGTTTTTATAATACCTAAAAGTAGATGTTCTGTATTAAGAAATTCACTTTTCAGCCTTTTAGCTTCGCTTTTGCTTTGTTTGAACACCTGGCTCAAACCTTGTGAAAACTTATAATCCATAATATATCTCATTAGAACAAAGGCAACATTACCTTTTATTCATTATCTAAATTACAAATATTTTACCAAAAATCAATTAATGACTTTATGGCAGAAAAAATTTTATTATCTTATTGAAAATGATTAAGTTTGTTCTCCTTAAATTTTCCCCATGAATACTGAAATTACTAATTACATCGGCTATTCTGCTTCTCTTTTTATCGTATTGAGTTTCATACTGAAAGATGTAAGAAAAATCAGAGTGGTTAATATGATTGGTTGTTTTGTTTTGTCATTTATGGTATCTTTAATGGAATGCTTTGGCCGGTTATCATACCGAACGGGCTTATTTGTTTCATTCAAATCTATTATTTAATACCAGACAAGAAAGATTGATGAGGAAAAAAATAATTACTTCAGCTTTTAGTAATCTGTATACTGATCAACGGATAGAGAAGGTGTGCAAAACCCTTTTTGATAACGGATATTCCATAGAATTGATCGGTAACGACTGGGAAGGGAATGAAAAAATGGAGCGCCCTTATCCCTTTTCCAGAATAGGATTACAATCTAAAAGTTTAAAAACCGCTTATTTTGAGTTCAATTGGAAATTATACAAAGAACTGAAGAAAAAAGCGGACAAAGATACTATCCTTCATGCCAATGACATCGATGCGCTTCTGCCAAATTATCTCATTGCCAGAAAACTGAACATTCCTTTAGTCTTTGACAGTCATGAAATTTTCACAGAAATGCCATCGGTTCAAAACAGATTTTCCCAGAAGTTCTGGAGAGTGCTTGAAAGAAAGCTGGTTACTCACATGGAACTGATGATGACAGAAAGTGAAAGCTATGCCGAATGGTTTCATGAGCAATATAATGTGAATCCGGTAGTGGTCAGAAATATTCCGAGAAAAATTCTTTCTGCACCGGAAATTCCTGAAAATCATCCTAAAATTATTTTGTATCAAGGGGCAATTAATCAATCCAGAGGAATAGAAAAGATGATTGTCGCTATGCATCATATTAAAGATGCTATCCTGAAAATAGCTGGTGACGGACCAAAGAAAAAGGAATATGAAGAACTTGTTATTCAGGAAAAACTTCAGGATAAAGTCTTTTTTCTGGGTAAATTGAAACCGGAAAACCTTAGGGAGATAACCAAAACGGCAGATGCAGGGTTCAGTCTTGAAGAAAATAATGGAGTAAGCTACTATTACTCACTTCCAAATAAGGTTTGTGACTATATCCAGTCCAGAGTTCCGCTTGTGATGATTAATTTTCCGGAGATGCAAAGGATAAAAAATCAATTTGATGTAGGAGAAATTATTCCGGACCATCAGCCTGAAACCATTGAGAAAGCCATTAATCTTGTTCTTCAGAGAGGAAGACAGCATTATCAGAACGAATTAAATAAGGCTGCAGATGTTTTTTGCTGGGAAAATGAAGAAACAAAAATCCTTCAACTTTTTGAAAAAGCATCGCGTAAATAATTTTTACAAAATTGGTTATCTTTGCAAAAGAAATTTGATTTAAAATGACCATTAAAGAAAAACAGCAGGAAATAATAGATGAGTTCGCTTTTCTTGAAGATTGGGAGCAAAAGTATGAATACATCATTGATCTTGGAAAAGAACTGAAAGGCCTGGCTGAAGATAAGAAAACAGAAGAAAATCTGATTAAAGGCTGTCAGAGCAAAGTTTGGATTGATGCTGAATTTA
>CBFQYI010000106.1:0-11322 GCA_965720825.1 uncultured Chryseobacterium sp.
GAGCGGAAACGGATGGAGTACCATGCTTACCGGAGTATGGCACACCAAACACAATGTTCAGGACAATAACTTTACCAGCCCGAACTATGTTAATTATCCTGATTTTTTAACCAGAGCAGAAACTTATAATCCAGCTCTAAGAACTATTTCTCTGGCTCATTGGTCACCAATCAACGATAAAATCATCCAAACCGCTGATGTAAAAACCAATCTGGCAACGGATCTTGCTGTAAAAAATGCAGCTGTTACGGCTTTACAGAATGATAATCCGGATATTCTCTTTGTAGATTTCGATGATGTAGACCATGCCGGGCATTCTTATGGATTCTCATCCACTGTTTCTCAATATGTCAATTCTATTAAGACTACGGACTCTTATATTGGAGAAATTGTTACTGCAATGAAAAACAGGCCTTCTTATAATAATGAAGACTGGCTGGTAGTATTGACTACAGATCACGGAGCTATTGAAAGTTCTCATGGAGGTGGAAATCTTACAGAGAGAAATATTTTTACAGTGTATTCCAACCCTGGATTTACTCCACAACAGATCAGCAAAACGGTGCTGGAATCCAATAAAACATTTAATCAATTAAATTTTCCGGCAGGAACTTATGCAAAACCAGCCAATCAGACTCCTTTTAACTTTGGAGCTAATCAGGATTTCACGATTGAATTTTGGGTAAAACCCAATGCAGCTTACTCTAGTGATCCGGTGATGATCAGTAATAAAAACTGGGCGAACGGAAAAAATAAAGGATTTGTTTTCTCAGGTTATTCAGGTCAGACTTTCAAGATGAATATTGGGGATGGAACGAACAGAATTGACCTTGTTGGTGGAAAAGTAGAAACCAATAAGTGGAAACATATTGCGGCAAGCTTTGACAGAGATGGGCTTGTAACATTGTATGAAGACGGTGTTCCGGTAACTTTTGCAAAAATGAATACCATCGGAAATATTGATTCCGGGCTTCCTTTGAGCTTAAATCAGGATGGAACGAATGCTTACGGAATCAATCTGGCGGCTTCTTATAAAGATGTAAGAATCTGGAAATCGGCTCTTCCCAATGATGTGATCGTGAATTGGGCAAACCAGGATATTACAACTTCACATCCTTATTATTCTCAATTATTAGCCAATTGGAAGTGTAATGGAACTTCAGGAAATACGTTGACAGACTCTAGTCCAAACGCCAATAATATGACTGTAACAGGTTCTCCTACTTACAATGCCAATACTGTCAACAATTTTAAAATTTATGATTATACCTCAACAACGAGAGAAACAGATCACTTCCCTACGGTATTGAACTGGCTTTGTATTCCGGTGCAGTCTTCATGGGGAATAGATGGAGTGAATAGAATTCCGGTATGTTCCAAAGAAATATTGACAGCAAAAGAAACGAAGGTAATCGCTGATGATTTTAAAATGTATCCGAATCCCGTTTCAACATTCATTGGAATCCAGTATCAATCTGAAGATAAGGAAATTAAAGCAGAAATCATAGACAGTAAAGGATCAAATGTTTTAACAACACATTTAAAGTCTTCAAGAGGTTTTTACGATGAAAAAATCAACATTGGAAATCTTCCGGCAGGTATATATTTCATTAAAATCAACGGAAGCAAAAAAGCACTGACCAAGACTTTTATCAAGAAATAAAACAGTAAAGCAATTAGATTTAAATTTGATATTAGAACAAGGATATTCCTATCCGAGTTCTAATATTTTTTTTGTTTATGTATTGAAAATCAACTCCATTCTAACATCTGCACGGTCGTACTCAGCATGACCGATAGGCGTATGGATAAAGCCCAGCTTTTCATACAATTTAATAGCCGGAACAAGGATAGAATTGGTGACCAGAAAAACTTTTCCTGCCTTTAATTCTTTTGCTTTTTCCACTAAAGCATTTCCCAGTAGATAGCCTAATTTTTTCCCTTGGGCTTTAGGACTTACCGCCATCTTTGACAGCTCAAAGGTAAGAGGATGATCTTCCGTTTTTACTAATGCACAGGCTCCCACAACTTCTCCATCCAATAAAGCAAAGGCAATGTGTCCTCCTTTATTTAAAATCTCTTCTTCCGGATGATCCAGCAGTTTATAATCTCCCGCTTCCATTACAAAAAATGTTTTGATCCATTCTTCATTCAAAGCTTTGAAGGCTTCTTTATACTGAGGTTCATACGCTATAATTTTTACTTCATTCTTGATATCATTCATCACTATAAGGTTTATTAAATTCTGTTTTTTATCATTTTCCCCAACTTTTCCAGATCACTTTCCACTCTGTCTGTCCATTCTAATGCATAATTCAGACGCATACAATTCTGATACTGATTATATTGTGAAAACATCCTCCCGGGGGCAAAGTTTACTTTCTGGCTGACCGCCAAATCATAAAGATCTTCCGTACAGATTCTCTTATCCAGTTCCAGCCAGAGCATAAAACCGCCTTTAGGCTCTGAGATTTTTGTATTATCCGGAAAATATTCTATCACCGATTTTTGGATCTGAAGGTAGTTGGCGTACAATTTCTTTCTGAACATTCTCAGGTGATGATCATAACGTCCGTGGGCAAGGAAATCTGCAATTACATCTGAAAATAAAGAAGGTCCGCTCACCGTCTGAACCAGTTTCTGGCGGATGATCTTTTCTTTAAATTTTCCAGGCGCTACCCATCCTACTCTAAAACCCGGAGCCAATGTTTTGGAAACCGAGCCTACCCACATCACAATTCCTGCTTCATCATAAAACTTACACGGCTTTGGTCTTCCTGCTCCGAAATAGATGTTTCCGTAGACATCATCTTCCACCAAAGGAACATTGTGCTCGGTAAGCATTTTAACCAGCTCTTTTTTGTTCTCGTCCGGCATTTGAAATCCTAATGGATTATTATAGTTCACCACAAAACAACATGCGGATAGTGTTGGAAGTACTTTTTTTAAAGCATCCAGATCTACACCCGTAATGGGGTGAGTAGGAATTTCTACGGCTTTCAGTCCCAATAATTGAATGGCCTGCAGAATTCCGAAATACACAGGGCTTTCCACTGCCACCGAATCTCCCGGTTGTGTCACGGCCATTAAACAATTATAAACGGCATTCATCGCTCCGGAAGTAATGACCAGATCATCTTCTGTAATTTTCCCTTCCATAACCATCGACCATTTAGCGATTTCACGGCGCAGCACTTCGCTTCCTTGCACGGGTTCATAATTCGTTCCGCTGTCGCTTTTCCTTTTCATCACATCAATCATACACTTTTTCATCTTGGCTACCGGAAGAAGACTTTTCCCGGGAATTCCAAGTGCAAATTGTGTAACATCTGTCCCTCCGATACTCCCGAATACCTTGTCAATCAAATCCTGAGGGGTATTTTTCCCTTCTGAAACCTTCATCTGAGCTACGGAAGGAAGCGCCAGTTTTCGCTGGGAAGTCTGGCTTACATAATATCCATATTTCGGACGTGATTCTACCAGCGAACGGCTTTCAAGTTCCATATACGCCTGTTTTATGGTATTCAGACTTACATTGTATAATTTCTGGGCACTTCTCAATGAAGGCAGCCTGTCTCCAAACTGCAGGGTTTCACTTTTAATCTGCTCTGTGACAGAGTTGGCTATTTTAAGGTACAGAACATCTTTAGACATAGAATCCGGGTTTTAAGTAAATGTACAATTTTCTCCTGTTTTTATTCAGGATTCAGCCAACTGATCATACTGTTGATACTGCTTTTTAATTGTTCAGTATCCTTGAAATTGGGTGTATTATTATTTTTGCAATATCTTTCAGCGCGGGAATAAAAATTCCTTTTTTCTGCTTCTGTCATTCTGTTTTTATCATAGATTCTAAAAGATATTTCATCTTTTTCATCGATAATAAGACTGGCAAAAGCAATGACATCTCTGCCATTTTTAGCCAAAAGAAAAGGAAGTCCGAAATTCCGATCTGCATTCTTCAAATTCTGTGTTTCCAGAAAAATGTTTTTCAGCACCAACATGTCTGATACATAAGCCTCAGCATATTGAAACTGTTTCTGATGTTGAGTGATTGTTTCCATATTTTCTTCTTTAGCTAAACAAAATTATGGAGTATTTAATTTTGGATACAGATACAGAACTATAGAATATTATGGGTACAGATTTTTTTATTTGATCTTCTTACGCTCGCTGATAAAGCAGATTTCGCAGATTTTATCCTGAATAACTCCTAATTCAAACAATTAATAAAAAACAGACTGCTTCTTCCGAAACAGCCCGTTGGCAACTATTTAAAGTTTCATGGTTATTGTTCTGCTTTTTTAAGGGCTTCCTTGATTCCTTCTAATCCATCACCAAATTGAGCAAGCAGCGCTACAATCTGTGACATTCTATCATTTTCACCCAATCCTTTGAGCGTTTTATTTTTAACAAAGGTTTTCTTTATTTCATTCCAGCGTTCGGTTTCTTCTTCTGAAAGAATTCCTATCAGTTCTTTCAATTTCAGCATATTGGCTTCTGCCCCGGTTGTGAGCGTCTGAGATTCATTTTGATAATGATTCAGTACAATCTGAGTAACTTCATTGTCTTTCAGAATAGGTTGTATCTGTGCAATCAGCTTATTCATATTACGGTAAGATCCCTGCAGCTTGAATGGCGGTTCATTTCTGTAATCGTCTGACATGGCTGCGGATGCAATATATTCTTTGTTCACCTTCAGTACCATATTTCTCACCCTGATTGTGTTTTTCAGTACTGCTCTGAAATCTGATATTTCACTGGAGCTGAAATTTCCTTTCAGGTTGTCGGCAGGATTATCTGTAATCACGCAATCGTAAAGCTCATACAGGTTTTCCATTCCCGGATTTGTTAATCTGGTCAGATATTCGTTAGACATCAAAGCATTTTCAATAAGGCTCAGGTCAAAAAGATCTGTTTTCGATCCGGATATTTCTCCTAAGTTATAGGTATCTGAACGGTTAGCCAGCATATCCGGAATTTTAAACTTTTCTCCACTCTCCGTATAAGGGTTTCCTGCCATAACAAGGCAGAATCTTTTGGATCGGAGATCGTATGTTTTACTTTCTCCGTTATAAATTCCTTCAATTTTTCTCTGTCCATCTGCAAGAGAGATGAATTTCTGTAAAAACTCAGGATTACAATGCTGGATATCATCAAGATAAAGCATAACATTGTCTCCCATTTCCAGCGCAAGATTCAGCTTTTCAAGTTCCTGTCTTGCGCCTGCATTTCTCGCTTCAGAAGGATCTGTTGATACAATATCGTACCCTAAAGACGGTCCGTTGATCTTCATAAAAACCAATCCCATTCGCTCTGCCATATATTCCATCAGGGTTGTCTTTCCGTATCCGGGTGGAGATACCAGAAGAAGCATTCCCATTCTGTCTGTTCTTTTGTCTGATCCTGCAGTTCCCAATTGCTTGGCAAGATTCGCTCCGATGAGAGGGAAATAGACATCATTGATCAGTTTATTTCTAACAAATGAACTTAAGACTTGAGGCTTAAAGGTATCCAGCTTCAATGCTTTTTTCTTTTCATCTACCCAACTGTATTTCAATTCCTGTAGACGTTTGTATTTCGGAACGGTAACGGTATTAAAATGACTAAGGCGGGATACAAATTCAAAGTAGTTAAGATGATATTCTGTATCTTTTTCAAGAGACTTCAGCTCTTTTATGGTTACTTCATACGCAATGTGTTTGATATTTTTAGGATCAAACTTTTGAGTAATGATAAATGCTGCAGCTTCCTGGATAATATTTCGATCAGCTTCGGGATCAAATGCCTCTAATGCGCTTTCGGCAATATAATAACATGCCGAAGGATACTGATACATAGCCTGTAACTGGGCAATAAACTCCAGATCTTTACCTTTTTCCTTGAGTTCTTTCAGGAACCATTCATACAAAGCTGCTGCTTTTTCTGAGATCAGGAAGCTTTCTTTATCTTCTTTTTTCAGGTAGATGGCAGCATTGATACAATCCGTTTCTTTAAAAATACCATGCGCTGATGCAAAAGATTTCATTTCCTCTGAAAGTTCTTTGCTTAAGTATTCGAATCCCTCCTTTACAGTGAATGATTGAGCAATAATGGATGCTGCCTCAAACTGTTTGGCATAATATGCTTTTCTTTCACTTTCAAGGAAAAACCAGAAAAGCTGTGCTAATGACCTTTCCTCTGCTGTAAACCTCATCAGTCCCAGTTCATTGTGTATCTGCTGAAGTTTCAATACAATGGTTTCAGCATCTTTATCATGAATTCCTTTTACCAGTCCTTCCCCAAAATGCTCTGCCGTAAACTGCTGTACAGCCTTTTCGTTTTCAATCTCCGGGGTTATTTCCTTGTGAGCGGAAAATACATTCCAGGCAAGGTATTCAAATCTTTTTACCTTGTTGTTTTCTGAAACAAATTCCTGATTCCAGACTTCTTTGAATTCATCCGCTGTGAAGTTCAAAGGTTCATAAAAGCTTGTTCCCGTAAGGTGATAGTAATATTTGGCATTTCTCAATACCAGCGTAAGATCCAGCTTCTGCTGATTGACGGCAAATTTATAGTCTCCCAATGCAATAACGCTTTCTCCGTCTGTATAGATCTCTTTTTTATCTTTCAGTTTCCTTACGGCTTCCTGCTGCAATGTTTTTAGCAGTGTCTGAATCTCTTCCGACTTTGCTGAATCTTCCAGTTCTGCAAGCTGTCTGGAAAGGTCTCTCACTTTCTCCACCATCAGATCGGCGGCAAAATAACCATTGATCTCATTTTCGGAGTTAAAAGATTCTGCTTTGGTCTGTACGGATTTCAGAATTCTCTGTGCGGCATCAAAAAGATTCTGAGTCCTTTTATTTCTTGCCTCGGTAAGCTGCACCCTTTTATTCTGGAAATGTCCGTAAACTTCTTCTCTTTTGGTTCCTATCTGCTGGATAAATTCTTCGAAATCAATAAATTTCGTTTCCATCTCTTCCAGCTGAATGGAAAGTTTGGTCAGATATTCATCACATTTCTCAGGAGTTTGTGAAAGTTCCAGAAAATTGATCACAGACTGGTCAAATAAAGTAATCTGAGCCTGAAAATCTGAAGCCAGTTCTTTCCCTGAAATTTCTCTTTTTCTTTTGCTGAGTTCAAGTCTTTCCTGATTGAGTCTTGCAAAAATCAGAGAGATATTTTCAATAATCTGGGTAGACTGGGAGGTGTCTTCAATTTTAAGGTTATTGACAATATCCACCAATAATTCCAGCTGCCCGGAAAGGGTATTGATATTTTCTTCAATTGTTTTGGCATCAATGGCTTTCTGTAATCCAATGATATCTTCGGAAATCTGCTTTGCTCTTTCTTCATAAGGCAATAATGCTCCCTCCTGAAGCAGAAATTCCACACAGGCATTTGACAGTTCTGTATAACGGTCTGCAAGGGATTTTTCTAATGAGTTCAGCAAAGCTGTGTCTGCATATTTAAGCTCTCTTGCTCCTGTCACTTCTCCTCTTAAGGCTCTGATTTGAGAAAGGGCATCAATATATTCAGTAAGTTGTGAGTAATGAAGCCTTTTGGTATCATCCAGAATTTTCTCACAGGAGAGTCTTATTTTTTGTAAAACTTCCTCTGTGTTTTTCCTCTGCTCTACTACTTTTTCGTACTCATTGATGGCAGAATGCGCAATCGCTCTGATCTCTTTCAATGGCTGATCCAGTTTCTGAACTTCATCTTCACCAAGGAAATAGTAAGTATCAAGAATAAAGGTTGAGAGCTTTACAATATCATCATACAAGCCACTGTAAGAGTCTTTTTTGTTCAGAAGAGTGATCAGCTCCTGACTTTCTGCCATGACGCGTACAATATCCTTATTTCCTATTTTGTAAAGTAAACTGTCTGCTTTTTCAATATTGGGCAATTGTTCTTTAGAAAAAGGAGTCTGCCAGATCTGGGACAGATGGTGTTTAGTGGTTTCGATGCTTTCTCTGAGATAAATCAATTTTCCATCATTGAGAAAGGTAAATCCACTACACCGGATCGGGGTTTCTATGGTCTGGGTGATGATATTGTAAGAAATAAGCTGATAGTTATTCGTTTTATCATCATAAAAAACATACAGAAAGTTCTCTCCGTTCGGTTCCGTAATGGTTTTCAGATAGTAAAGCCTGTTCTGATCCTGAGAAATCACTTTCAATCCCCCGGTCTGAAGGGCATATCCGTTTGAAAATAATACCCCTTGATTTTCCGGAAGCAAAAGCCCTGAATATTTAAGAGCATCTGCTCTGGAAACGGTCTTTTCTTTGTGGTTATAAATAAAATAGCGCTCTGTTTCCTGGTAAGGCTTTATTTTAAACAAAACCAGATTATCCAGATCACAGAAATGGATCTCAGCATCATCCAGATTCTGATCTTTATGAATGACATCTTCAGAGTAAATTCCCTTTCCGGTATCTGTATTGTCTTCTACTTTGATGGTAATATCTCCACCGATGCTTTCTACAAAAACTTTATCTGCTAAAGAAATATGAGGATGTTTTCCGGATCTCTGCATATCTCTTGTTGCCTTTGTCCATACAAAGCCATGCTGCTGAGGATATGAGGTTTCGGAGGCACTTCTCGAATCGACATACGTCAACTGATTCTCTTTGATCAGCCATTTAAAGGCTTTGATATCTGTAGTACTTTCTGACAGCTGAAAAACCATATAAAGATAGTTTTCCGTGAAGGTAAATCTGGCAAAGAAAGTATTTCTGTAATATTTGTAAAGGTTTTTGAACTCGTCAATGAAAACCTCATCATTGATCAGGCTGTGATCCTGAGGTTCAAACCGGTCATTATTGATTGAATATATTGAAAAAACGTCCGAAATATTGATTTCCGTCTGAAGTCCAAGGTGTGCATTAGACCCAAAAATCAGGTGGTCACCCAGTGAATAGATATCTTTGGCAATACAGCTGTGATCCGTAGAAATTCTTTCATTGGCTACAAGCGAAAAATCTACTCCGCCAAATATATTTTTACGGTTTTCATTAAGCTGCTGAAGTCTCTGAATCAGGTCATTCTTCTGCTCATTTAAACGGTTCTGAATAATTTCGTAAGTTCCGGAATTAAGTTGTTCTGACATCGTTTTTATTTAGGTTGTCATGACTGCTGTAGAACAGCAGGTCTTTGTATAACTTGTGGTACTTTGAAAATTTTTTTTTGATATAAACCCTATAGGTTTTGAAAACCTATAAGGTTTGAGGCTTAGACTCTCTTAAAGCATTCCTGCATTAAACATGGCTATTGTTCACCGGTTTGTGCTCCACTCCCAGGTGTTTAGCCATGTCCATCGCTCTTTCCAGAATTCCTTTTTCCTGTTGATTGGCTAAGCCATTCAGTTTAAAGATCAGGGAAGCAATGCTCATATTTTTGATGTCGTCAGAAGAGATTTTATATTTATCCACCATTCCCATCACTTTTCCGATGATGTTTTCTCCGTCACCCAGAAGGTTTTCTTTTACAATCTGTGCATTTTCGCTGTGGCTGATGAATTTATCTAATCCTTTTCCTGCAGAAACTTGTCTGATAACGTTGTCGAAGAAAGTATTATCACCTCCTACGATATCAATTTTTGCAGACTTGAAGGCTTCTGCCAGTACCATAGACTGCGCTTCTGCGATATCTTTCTGAATAGCAATCTGAGCCAGTTCCACATCTTTTTCTTTGGCAAGCTGAAGACGGAATTCTTCGTGATCTTTTCCAGCATCGTTCAGTTTCTTCATGGCTTCTGCTTTCTCTGTGATTCCTGCAGCTTCTGCCAATGCTTTTTCTTTGATAACTTCTGCCTGGGCAATTCCTTCTTTTTTATTGGCATCGGCTTTTTTCTCAATCACGGTAGCTTCTGCCACACCTTGTCTTTCTGCAGCATCTGCTTTCGCATGCATTACCTGAGCTTCTGATAATCCTACGGTTGCTTCTTCTTTTGCTTTCGCATCTGCAATAATCTTACGGGCTTCAGCTTCTTTTTCTGCTGCATCTCTCTTCGCCTGCGCTTCAATTACATATTTCTGAGCATCTTTTTCTGCTGCCAATCTGCGGGATTCTGCGGCTCTTGTTTCCTCGATCAGCTTTTTCTCTGCTTCCTGAGTGGCAACGGTAATTTCTACCTGCTTGTTTCTTTCTGCTGTTTTGAAAGCTTCCAGATCTTTGATTCCCTGCTGTTCTTCCACTACGGTTTTCTCCATAGTTAAACGCTCGCGGATCGCATCCTGAATACTTTTCTTCTCTAGCTCTATTGCTTTCTCCTTTTCAATCTGAGCAAGAGAGACAATTCTTTCTCTTTCTGTAGCTTCAAGGGCTTTATCTTTTAATACTCTTTCGGTTTCTACCAGATCTGCACGTTCTTTATTTTTCGCAGCGATCACGACCTGACGAAGTTTATTTTCTTCAGCAATCTGCAGTTTTTCTTCTGTAGCAATTCGAACTGTTTCATATCTCAGACGTTCTTCTTCTTCTACTTTCAGAATTTCTGCATTTTCGCGGGCTTTGATATTGGCCACTTCTCTTTTTTGAGATTCTTCTTTTTCTGCCAGCTGTTTTTCAAGTTCCAGAATAGCTTCTCTGGCTTCTACATTTTGTTTTGTAATGGTTTTTTCTTCATCACGACGAACCTGATTGGCTTTGATATTCTGGGTAGCTGTAAGTTCGGTAATTTTCTTAATCCCTTCTGAATCAAGGATATTATCTTTATCTAATTTATCAATTGAGGTCTGCTCCAGGTAGTCTATCGCACAGTCATCCAGCACATATCCGTTAAGGTCTGTACCAATAATATCAAGGATTTCCTGGCGGAATTCGCTTCTTGCTTCATATAATTCTGTAAAGCCGAATTTCTTTCCTACCGTTTTAAGGGCTTCTGAAAATTTAGCTTCAAAGAGTTCTCTTAATGTCTGCGCATCAGAAGCACGCTGACAACCAATGGTTTGACCTACATTCACAATATCATCTACTGATTTATTGACACGGATAAAAAATGCCACCTGAATATCTGCTCTCATATTGTCTTTACATATTAATCCTGCTCTTCCCTCTCTTGAAATCTCCAGTTTTTTGACGGAGATATCCATAGATTCCATGCGATGGATAATGGGAATGACAATACCGGCATTAAAGAAGACTTTTGTACCTCCATAACCAGTTCTTAAAATAACGATTCCCTGAACAGTTTTTTTATACATCGATAAAATCCAGAAAATCAATCCGATTGTTGCTACGACGGCAACAATAATTCCAGCAATTAAAGGTAAGTTCATAGTTTTATAAGTTTATAGTTTATATAGATGTGTTTTTTTGTTTTTATAAAAATTGGAAGAT
>CBFQYI010000107.1:0-11261 GCA_965720825.1 uncultured Chryseobacterium sp.
AGAAAAATTACAAAACCTGAGTATTTAAAAAATCAGGAATAAAAAAAAATATCCTAACCAATTGGTTATCATCATAATTTTAAATTTTACAGCCTCCTGTTTTCAGGAGGTTTTTATTTTTTTTGAAAAAAACTGTAACGATTGTAATACCTGCTTTACCTACTGTTTAAAAGAACAGAAAATCAAAAAAATTAATACAATGAAAAATTTAATACAACTTGGATTCGCCGTAATATTATCACTGAATTCCTTAACAGCCAACGCGCAAAGCAAAAACAAAGACAACAGCCTGCTTTGGGAAGTATCCGGCAACGGACTTTCGAAGCCTTCTTATATTACCGGAACTTTTCATATCTTATGCAGTAAAGATTTTGAGATCAAACCTAAAGTTTTGAAAGCTCTTGAGAACTCTGAAAGCTTTGTTATGGAAATCAACTATACAGATCCTGCTGAAATGATGTCATTACAGAAAATGTTTAAAGCAGATAAAAAAATATCTGATCAGCTTTCTCCCGAAGAAGCCAAGGAATTGAATACGGTTCTTGCCAATTACGGAACTGATCTCAAAAGCATCGATTCTTCAAGCCCTCAGGCATTGTATGCACTGCTTTCTACCAAAGCAATCCCCTGCCCTCAGACCGAAGTAAAACTTTACGAAATGGAACTTCTTCAGAAAGCAATGAAAGATAAAAAAAGCATCAAAGGACTCGAAAAAGTAGAAGATCAGATGAAATCAATCAACGTAGCTTATGATCTGAAGAGCACCATTGCTCAACTGAAAATGGACAAGGAATATCAAATATTGTTCAGACAGATGATTGAAGCTTTTAAAAATGAAAATGTACAATCTCTTTACAGTCTTTTTAAGGATGAAAGATTCATGAATGCCCAGCAGGAAAAGGCTATGCTGACCAACAGAAATCAAAACTGGGTAAAAATAATGCCGGACATGATGAAAAAAGAAAGTTCTTTATTTGCTGTCGGAGGATCTCATCTTATGGGTGAAAACGGAATTATTCCTCTTCTACAGGCAAAAGGCTACACGGTAAAACCTGTATCAAGCTTATAACAATAACCAAACCATGAAACGATTGTGAGCAATCCAACTGAATCCGCTTTTTTAAAGCTCGTCAACCAGCACAAGGGCATTTTATATAAAGCTTCAAGAATCTATGCAGATTCTCTGGAAGACCGTGAAGACCTGCAGCAGGAAATTCTTATCCAGCTTTGGAAATCCTACCAGAACTTCAAAGGGAACAGTGAGTTTTCCACCTGGATGTACCGGGTTGCCATCAATACAGCAATCACTTATTTAAAAAAGGAAAAGCAAAGATCCAATAATCATACAGAGGCTCCTTCGCATTTTGAAGTACAGCAGGAAGATTACAATCCTGCAAAGGACAGGCAGCTGGAAATTTTCTACAGTGCCGTTCAGGAGCTGAACTCTCTGGAAAAAGCCGTCATATTTTATTTCATGGAAGGGATGTCACACAAAGAAATAGGGAATAATTTAGGACTTAGTGAAGGCAACGCCCGCGTAAAACTCAACAGAACAAAAGAAAAAATACAGCAAATCATAAAAAAATCAGGTTATGAATTTTGATCAATTAAAAGAACAATGGAATAAAGAAGACAACGACGTCCATATTCCTGATACCATAGAACAATTAAAGGAAAGCAAACACCCTATAGAAAAAATCCAGAAAAACATGAAGAAAGAATTTCCTATGCAGATTCTGGCCATCATTCTGATCGCTTTTTTCCCTCTTCAATTTAAGTTTCCATCTTCACAATATATTATTTATTATGTATCCTATACGATGATGGTCGTTATCTCATCATACTATCTGCTAGGATTTTATAAATTCTATAAACAGACGGAACTTTATACCGGAAACACCAAAAACAGTCTTTGGAAAATATATCATGAGCTACGTCTGAATATGGAACGCTATCAGTCTTTCGGATTTTTATTGCTTCCTCATTTCCTTGTAACGATAGGTATGGTGATTTATAACACGATGAAAGAACATGGAAAATCTCTAACCGAACTTACCACTGCTCATCAACAAGGTTTAATCATCGCCGTCCTTATCGGAACTTTAGGATTGATAACAAGCATCGTTCTCTGGACAAAATACGTCTATGGAAGGAGTGCCAAACAACTGGAAAAAATTCTGAACGAAATGGAAGAATAACCTTGAAAACTCCTGTCACAAAACATTTTTTATACAACCTCAGATAAACTCTGAGGTTTTGTTTTTTAAAAAATCGTTATTTATTATCTCCAAATTTATCTGAGGTTTTATTTTTCCGTAAATTTGCAAATCAGAAATAAATCATTATGGATGATGAGCTATTCTCATCCAGTACATGATCTTCTGAGCGATAAAAATTCTGTAATATGCTATCAAAAATAAATCCAACACAAACTAGCAGCTGGAAAGCACTTGACGAACACTTCGGTGGAAATGACTTTGATCTTAGAACTCTTTTCCAGTATAACCCGAACCGTTTTAATGAGTTTTCTCTACAAAAGGACAACTATCTTTTTGATTATTCTAAAAACCTGATTGATTCAAGAACCAAGGATCTTTTATTGCAATTGGCTGAGGAAAGCCAGTTAAAAGACGCTATTTCCAGAATGTTCTCCGGGGATAAAATCAATGAAACAGAAGGAAGAGCGGTTCTTCATACCGCATTAAGAGATTTCTCCGACCGTGAAATTATCGTAGATGGAGAAAATATTAAACCACAGATCAAGAGAGTTCTTGAGCATATGAAATCTTTTTCTGAAAAGATTATTTCAGGAGAACATAAAGGTTTCAGCGGAAAAGAGATTACAGATGTAGTCAACATCGGAATCGGAGGATCAGATTTGGGTCCTGTAATGGTTTGTTCAGCTTTAAAGCATTTTAAAACAAGATTAAACGCTCACTTTGTTTCCAACGTGGACGGAAATCATATTGCAGAAGTAGTGAAAGATTTAAATCCTGAAACTACTTTATTCATCATTGCGTCCAAGACATTTACGACTCAGGAAACAATGACGAATGCCAATTCAGCTAAAGACTGGTTCCTGAAAGCAGGAAAACAGGAAGATGTAGCAAAGCATTTTGTGGCTTTATCTACTAATATTGAAGAAGTTAAGAAGTTCGGAATCGCAGAAGAAAATATTTTTGAGTTCTGGGACTGGGTAGGTGGAAGATATTCTCTTTGGAGTGCTATCGGATTAAGTATTGTACTTTCTGTAGGATATGAAAACTTCGAACAGCTTTTAAGAGGTGCTTTTGATACAGACCAACACTTCCAGACTGCCGAATTCTCTGAAAATGTTCCTGTATTAATGGGACTTTTGGGAATCTGGTATCGTAATTTCTATGCAGCAACTACTTATGCTATCTTACCTTATTCTCAATATCTGGACAGATTTGCAGCGTATCTTCAGCAGGGAGATATGGAAAGTAACGGAAAATGTGTAGACAGAAACGGTGAATTCGTAGAATATGAAACCGGACCGATCATTTGGGGAGAACCGGGAACAAACGGCCAGCACGCATTTTATCAATTAATCCACCAGGGAACAGAATTGATTCCTGCAGATTTTATTGCCTATGCAAAAAGCCCGAACCATGTTTCTGACCACCAGGACAAGTTATTAGCTAACTTTTTCGCTCAGACTGAGGCACTTGCCTTCGGAAAACTGGAAGAAGAAGTGGAAGAAGAACTTAGAAATGCTGGTAAATCTGACGAAGAAATAGACCGACTGATCAATTTCAAAGTCTTCCATGGAAATACCCCAACTAACTCTATACTATTCAAGGAATTAACTCCTTTTTCACTAGGTCAGCTCATTGCTTTATATGAACACAAAATTTTTGTTCAGGGAGTAATCTGGAATATTTTCAGTTTTGACCAGTTTGGAGTAGAATTAGGAAAAGTATTAGCCAATAAAATCCTTCCTGAGCTTGAAAACAATGAAGCAGTGAGCTCTCATGACAGCTCTACCAACGGATTGATTAATTACTATAAAGAAAATAAATAGTAAGTAAAAAGAAAGTAAAAGTAAATCTATAAAGTAAAAAAGTAAAAATGGCAGAAATTCTTGACGGACTTAAAGTATCCAAGGAAATTAAAGCAGAGATCAAGGTTGAAGTAGAAAAGATTCTCGCAAGCAAAAGAAGAGCTCCACACTTGGTGGCTATTCTTGTAGGAAATAATGGAGCTAGCAAGGCCTATGTAAACTCTAAAGTGAAAGACTGTGAGGAAGTAGGATTTCAATCCAGCTTAATTAAATTTCCAAGCACTGTTTCTGAATCTGAACTATTGGAAAAAATTGACGAGCTTAATAAGTCTAAAGCAGTAGACGGATTTATCGTACAGCTTCCTTTACCAGATCAGATTGATCAGGAGAAGATCATCAATGCTATTGACCCTAGAAAAGACGTGGATGGTTTCCACCCAGAAAACTTCGGAAAAATGGCTCTTGAAATGGATACTTTCTTACCGGCAACTCCTTTCGGAATTTTAACATTATTGGAAAGATATAATATTGAAACGAAGGGAAAAGACTGTGTAATTATCGGAAGAAGTAAAATTGTAGGAAGACCAATGAGTATTTTGATGGGAAGAAAAGATTTCCCTGGAAACTCTACCGTTACCCTTACGCACTCATATACAAAAGACATCGAAGAATACACAAGAAAAGCAGACATCGTTATTACCGCTTTGGGAGATCCACATTTCTTAAAAGGAGATATGATTAAAGAAGGAGCTGTAATCGTGGACGTGGGTATTACAAGAGTAGACAATGACTCTCCAAAAGGATATTACCTTGCAGGTGATGTAGATTTTGACAGCTGTGCAGCAAAAGCAAGCTGGATCACTCCGGTACCTGGAGGAGTAGGCCCAATGACAAGAGCGATGTTGATGAAAAATACCATCATTGCTTATAAAACTTCGGTCTATAACGACTAATTTTAAAATGAATAAAGAAGAAGATATTTTATTAAAAGAAGGTAAAATGCTCCCTGTGATGGAGCATTTTTACACTTTACAGGGAGAAGGAGCACACACCGGAAAAGCCGCATACTTTATCAGGCTGGGAGGTTGTGATGTAGGATGTCACTGGTGTGATGTAAAAGAAAGCTGGGATCCGGAACTTCATCCCCTGATGAATACAGAGGAAATTGCAGAAACTGCGGCTAAACACTGTAAAACAATAGTGTTGACCGGTGGTGAGCCTTTAATGTGGAATTTAGATATCCTGACAACCAAACTAAAAGAACTAGGGTGTACTGTGCATATCGAAACTTCAGGAGCTTATCCTATGAGCGGCCAACTGGACTGGATTACCCTTTCACCAAAGAAAACAGGGCTTCCTAAAGAAGAGATTTATCAAAAGGCCCATGAGCTTAAAGTCATTATCTTCAACCAGCATGATTTTACCTTTGCTCAGGAACAGGCTGCAAAAGTTTCTGAAAACTGTAAGCTTTATCTTCAGAGTGAATGGAGCAAAAGAAACGATATGTATCCTAAGATTACAGATTTCATCCTGGAAAACCCTGAATGGCAGGCTTCTGTTCAGACGCACAAATATCTGAATATCCCGTAAAAAAGTGTAAATTAGCTGGGCTTATTCGTTATAATACCGATAGATGCAGAGAATTCGATACTCTAGATACCTGAAATCAATCATTATGTTGCTTGACCTCATGGTTATTGCATCTATCTTCATATTCTTTTTTATAAGCAGAAACGAAAGTTTAAAATACAATAAGGAAACCTGGTATCAGAATAGTTTTTCTCTGGTTCTGTTGTTTTTGTTCTGGGTACTATTAAGTGGTAGGACAAAAATATACAATATTCCGAGGAACCTTACTTATACCCTGTTTCTTGAACGCCTTTTAATCCATTTCCTCTTTTTTATACTGGGAGTACTGCTTATAGGAAAGGTAAGTAATAATGTATTTTTCAATTCAGATATTTACTGGCTTTCACTTTACCTTTTTATTTCTATCTTCCTGGCGAAATCATTAGTGTATTTTGCGATCAAGTACTTCCGGTCTCTTGGAGCTAACTACAGGAACGTAATGTTTTTGGGAGACAACCATTCTACAGAGATTCTTAAGAACATCTTTACAGAACGTAAAGACTATGGATACAGAATATTTGAATACGGGCATTCTGAGGTAAATATTATTGAACTGGTTACTTTCTGGAAAAAAAACGGAATTCATACCTTGTTTTTATCTATGGAAAATTCTTATGATGAAACCATGGAAAATGAAATTTTCAGATTGGCTGAGGATAATAAAATTCATATTTCATTAATCCCAAGCATTACCCAAAGTGATTTTTTCCTTTATGAGCTTGGATATATACAAACCCAGCCCGTACTTAATCAGGCCAGGTATCCGTTAGATTATTATTCTAATTTCCTGATGAAAAGAACATTTGATATTTTCTTTTCTGCTATTATATTGGTTTTCATTTGTTCGTGGGTATTTCCAATTATTGCCATTTTAATCAAAACAACTTCTAAAGGTCCGGTATTTTTTCTTCAGAAGAGATATGGTTTTCATGAAGAGGTTTTTAATTGTATTAAATTCAGAACAATGGTTGTCAATGATGAATCTACAACCAAAACCACATCCGTAAATGATTCCAGAATCACCAGAGTGGGTAAGTTTTTAAGAAAAACCAGTCTTGATGAACTCCCTCAATTCATTAATGTGTTAAGAGGTGAAATGTCTGTAGTAGGTCCGCGCCCTCATATGCTGTCTGTTGACAATTATTACAAACCAAAGATCGGAAGATATAGCCTGAGAAGTATGGTTAGTCCGGGAATTACCGGATTGGCACAGGTGAATGGCCTTCGTGGTGACTTCGGAGATGTGGAAGTAGAAATGAAAAAAAGAGTTCTGGCAGATGCATTCTATGTAAGAAACTGGAGTTTTGTACTTGATTTGGTTATTATTTTAAAAACCGTTTTATTAGTGATTGGAGGAGATAAAAATGCAAAATAAGAAACGGAATAAGATAAATATTGAAATAATTTTAACACAAAACCAAGCTTCGGTCTTATTCTTGACTGTAGCCTAATTAAATAAAAAAGTCTAATTTAGCAGTATGTTAAAAAAGTTTTTCACAGCGATAGGGGAATACATTATCCTCTTGGGAAAATCCCTGCAGAAACCTCAGAAAATGAGAGTGTTCTGGAAGCTGTTCATGAGAGAAATTAATGATTTGGGAGTAAATTCTTTCGGGCTTGTCATCTTCACATCCATCTTCGTGGGAGCTGTAGTTGCTATTCAGATGTTCAACAACTTTGACGCTTCTTCCTTTCCTATTCCTCCATCATTTGTAGGATACGCTACAAAAGCGGTATTAGTATTGGAATTTGCCCCTACCATCATCAGCCTTATTCTGGCGGGTAAAGTAGGATCATATATTGCTTCCAGTATCGGGACAATGAGGGTTTCAGAACAGATTGATGCCTTGGATATTATGGGAGTAAACTCTCCCAACTTCCTGATATTTCCTAAAATCATTGCCTGTATGCTGTTTAATCCTCTCCTTATTGCCATCAGTATTGTATTTGGTATTGGTGGAGGCTATATTGCCGGGATTCTAACAGGAAACTGGACAGAGAACGACTATATTGTTGGTATTCAAATGTATATGCCGAATTTATTCATTTACTATGCATTTACCAAAACCATCGTTTTTGCTTTTATCATTGCAACAGTGCCTTCTTATTTCGGATACAATGTAAAAGGAGGATCTTTGGAAGTAGGTAGAGCCAGTACACAGGCCGTAGTATGGACAATGGTGTTCATTATTATCTCTGAATTAATTTTAACCCAATTAATATTAAGCTAATGATTGAGGTAAAAGATCTTAAGAAAAGTTTTGATGATGTTGAAGTGCTTAAGGGAATTTCAACTTCATTTGATAAAGGAAAAGTAAACTTAATTATTGGGCAGAGTGGTTCCGGGAAAACTGTTTTTCTAAAAAGTTTATTGAATGTTTATATGCCTTCATCAGGAGAAATTCTGTTTGACGGAAAAGATATCAATACCATGACCAGAGATGAAAAACAGCATCTCCGTTCAGAAATCGGAACCGTTTTCCAGGGAAGTGCCTTATTTGACTCTCTGACAGTGGAAGAAAATATCATGTTCCCTCTTGACATGTTTACCAATCTTACCTACAGAGAAAAAAAGAAAAGAGTTTTTGAAGTAATAGGAAGAGTACATCTTGATAAAGCAGAAAAAAAATATCCTTCCGAAATTTCAGGAGGGATGCAGAAAAGGGTGGCTATTGCAAGAGCTATTGTCAACAATCCGAAATATCTGTTCTGTGATGAGCCCAATTCCGGACTGGATCCCTATACCTCTAAGATTATTGATGATCTTCTTTACGAAATCACAAAAGAATATAATACTACCACCATCATCAATACCCATGATATGAACTCTGTAATGACAATTGGCGAGAAAATTGTATACCTAAGACTGGGAATTAAAGAATGGGAAGGTAACAAAGACATTCTGATTACTGCAGGCAATAAAAATCTGATTGATTTCGTTTATTCTTCAGAACTGTTTAAAGAGCTGAGAGAATATTTACTTGAGAATAATAAAACGATTGAAACGACAAATACAAAAATAGACGATAATGAAAAAGGTACTTAGTATAGCGTTATTAGGGTTTTTAATGTGGGCTTCTGCACAGATTTCACTGGCAGGTAAAGCCAACTTAATTTTTCCAACAGGCTCACCTTCATGGTCCAATATTAAAGGAACAGTGAATGATGCTATTGCAGGAACAGGTAAAAATAATGTAGGTTTCAATGTTGGACTTTCATTAAAAGTGGGTCTTCCTACTTCATTGTTTGTGATGCCGGAAATCTATTATACTCACTTCAAAAATGAGTTTACAACAGAGAACACTACTTTTGATGTAAAAAGCAATCGTATTGATGTTCCGGTTCTTTTAGGATATAATCTTTTAGGAAATATGCTGGGAGTTTTTGTAGGACCTGTAGGAAGTTTTAACTTAAACAAAGACAACACTTACAACGATTTTAAAGAAAATGCTAAAAATGACTTTACAGTAGGATACCAGTTCGGTGCACAGCTTGAAATTAAAAAGCTTATTGTAAATGCAAGATATGAAGGTGCTTTCAGCAAAGACGAAAGAAATTTCATCAACAAAGTTTCCGGTTCAGAAATCAGATATGATAACAGACCTAACTTGTTTATGGTAGGTTTAGGATATAAATTCTAATGAATTATCGAAAATAACAACTTTAAACCCTCAAATTTAAATTTGAGGGTTTTTATTTTGATCTTCAAGTTCAGCCTGGCGTTTTGCAATTTCTGCAGCCTGTTTTTCAAGCTCTTCTTTGTCTTTCTGCAGTTGTTTGAATTCTTTCTTCTTCTGTTCCGCTTTGATGGCGCTTCCTTTACTTACATATCCTACCATTCCTCCAATGATAAGCCCGATCCCGATTCCTGCCATTATTCCCATAATGTGAGAGATTTTTATTTGTTCTACAGCAAAATCGGTTGTTAAATAGAAAAGTAATGCAGAAACAGCTAAAAGGATAAGTCCGGTAATTGATAAACTCTTCATAATATTGTGTTTAGGTGGTTACAAAAAAAGCCTTACCAAATTTACTAAAAATTTAATAAGGCCTTACTCAAGATTAAAATTCTAATTATATTTTTCCTCCCGCAGCCTTATAATATTCCAAAGCTTTTGGAAGATCTTTATTGATATCTGAAATTCTTGTTTCCGGATTTGGGTGGGTAGATAAAAACTCGGGCTGTCTTGATCCTGTAGATGCTGCTTCCATTCTGTTCCAGAAAGGGATTGCTGCTCTTGGATCATATCCTGCCATAGACATCAGGTAAAGCCCCATTTCATCTGCCTCAGATTCCTGACCTCTTCCGTATTTCAATAAAGCAACCTGTGAGCCAATAGGATAAACCTTTTGGAAAACACTTGCCCATTGTGAATTTGAGATTGTTCCTCCCAGGATTGCCCCTCCATACTGAGCTACCATTGCCTGAGAAATTCTTTCGTTTCCGTGGCCTGCCAGTGCGTGGGAAACTTCATGTCCCATTACTACTGCAAGTCCGTTATCGTCTTTTGTTACCGGTAATATTCCGGTATAGACTGCTACTTTTCCACCAGGCATACACCAGGCGTTAAGCTCATTGCTCTGCAAAAGATTAAATTCCCAGCTGTAGCTTGCAAGATCTGCTGATCTTCCAATACTCTGATAATATCTTTCTGCTGCATTTTTAATTCTGTTTCCTACATTTACCACTCTCTTTGCATCTGCTGTACCGGTAATCACTTTACCTTTAGACAATGTCGTTCTATATTCCTGTGAAGACATTGTTAAAATTTCCGAATTGTTGGCCAGCTGTAAAGAAGACCTCCCCGTAATCGGGTTTGTAGTACAGGCAACAGCCGACAGAGCAATAGCTCCCATTCCAAATAGATGTGTAACTTTCATAGTTTGAGTGTTAATAATTCAACCTTAACAATTTTTATTCCAAAATATTTCAGAAAGAATATATTTGCATACATTTTGCTGTTTAAATTTAATAATTATATCATTATGAAAAAGTATATTTCTTTACTGATGATTTTTGGATTCCTGTTCTTATTTCAGAGCTGTGCTTCACAAGGTTCATTAGATCCGAAAACGGTGGACACTTTGGTGAACTCTCAGGAGTTTACGTTCTATGCACAAAGAGCCAATCCCACGAACTATGATGTTATTAATGTCATGAATTCAATGCCTAACGCCACTGCAACAAGAATGCTAAATCTGAATGGAGACTATACCATTGATGTCAGTAAAAATACGCTTGATGTAGTGCTGCCTTATTTTGGAAGAATGTTTAATCCAACTTTTGGAAGTGCCAGTGATAACAGCTACCGGTTTACTTCAAAAGATTTTACGGTAACTAAAACTCAGAATAAAAAAGGAACCTGGACTTTAAAGTTCAAACCTAAAGATGTAAGAAGCTTAGACGAAGTTAATATTGAAGTATTTAAAAACGGAAAAGCTTTCGTTTCTATAAGAAGTAGTGACAGACAGCCTATTACTTATGATGGATACATTTCTAAAACTGAGGTAAAGCAGGAAAAAGAGAAACTTTAATCCCTGTTTTCATTCGATAAAAATTTTTCAACAAATAATTTTGCTTCAGTACTTGGATTGGAAACCATGGCTG
>CBFQYI010000108.1:0-11241 GCA_965720825.1 uncultured Chryseobacterium sp.
TTACCAATTATTAGAGTGAGTATAAATACCTATGAGAAAAGGTACCAAAATCTTAATCACAAAAAAGCCTGTGCTAATCATTAGCACAGGCTTTTGTTTCTTGCAGAGAGGAAGGGATTCGAACCCTCGATACAGTTACCCGTATACTACCTTTCCAGGGTAGCTCCTTCAACCACTCGGACACCTCTCTTTTTGAGATTGCAAAAATAGTGTATTTTCTGGAATATCCAAATTATTCTTACAAATTAATCTGTAATTTCTCCACAAAGGCTTCTGGTGAAATTATCAGCAAAGGTTCCGGAGTAACTTGGATTATCAATTAAGTGCATGGCTTTGGTAATCGCTGTTTCCGCTGTCATGTCTCTTCCGCTGATCGCTCCGATTCTGGAGAAAATATTACTGTTTTCATACTTTCCGAATGAGATACCTCCTGAAATACACTGGCTTACCACCACAATTTCAGTTCCGTTATCTCTGATTTCCTGAAGTGTTTCCTGAGTTTTTGCACTGCTGAAAATAGTTCCTGAACCGAAAACCTGAAGAATGAGAACTTTCATTTTAGGGATTTCTCTGAAGTGGCTCAGGTGCATTCCCGGAAAAATTCTCCAGAATAAAATATCTTCGGAAATATGTTCATCCACATGAAACTCCACCTCAGGATCACAACGGAACAGGTTATCTTTAATAATATTCAAATGAACTCCGGACTGCCCAAGAATAGGGTAATTCGGACTTGAATAGGCATCAAAATACTCAGCAGAATATTTCAATGTTCTGTTTCCTCTTAATAATTTATATTCAAAGTAAATGGCAACCTCCTGAATAACAGCTTCATCATTTTCGTAAAGGCTGGCGTAATAAAGACTGGTCAGAAGATTTTCCTTAGCATCTGTTCTCAAATCACCAATTGGAAGCTGAGAACCTGTCATAATTACAGGTTTTCTTAAACCTTTTAGCATGAAACTTAGTGCTGAAGCGGTATAAGACATAGTATCTGTTCCGTGTAGGATCAGGAAACCGTCGTAGTCATCATAATTTTTGTAAATATAATTAGCGATAACTCTCCATTCCTCAGGTCCCATATCCGAAGAGTCCAGTGGTTTGGCAAAAGGATGAACAAAGACTTCGCATTCCATAAGCCTCATTTCAGGCATCTTTTCGAATATATTTCCAAAATCAAAGGCACGGAGACTTCCGGTTTCGTAATCTTTTTCCATTCCGATGGTTCCACCGGTATAGATGAGCAGGACTTTTCGCTTCATGTACTAATTTATTAAGAATTGGAGCCCGATTAGGGTTCATAGGTCAAAATTACGTTAATTTGCAAAGATTTGAAAATGAATGAAACGCTTATCCTGAAATTTTATAAAAATAAAATGAAAATGACAGACGTTTCATAGGGCTATTGAAAAAATAACTAAATGCGGATGAAAGACTTAACGCAAACTTTTGAATATTTAAAACAGTTTTTAACCGAAGAAAGACTCGGGAAAATTGAACATTTTTCTCAGGAAAGTTCAGACTTTGTACTTCCGGTAGTGGAAGATATCTATCAGTTTAGAAACGCCGCTGCGATTGTACGTTCTGTGGAAGCCTGTGGTTTCCATAAAGTAGTGGCATTGCAGGAAGAATACAGTTTTGAACCCAATCTTCGTGTAACAAAAGGAGCAGATACCTGGGTTGAGGTGGAAAAACTTCCCCGAAATATGGAATCCTTCCAGAATATTAAAGACCGAGGATATAAAATAGTAGTGGTTTCGCTGGAAAAGAACGCTAAAATGTTACCTGAATATGAAATTACAGAACCCATTGCTTTGGTTTTCGGAACTGAAATGGAGGGTGTTTCCCAGGAGATTTTAGATTTTGCTGATGAAACACTGGCTATTCCGATGTATGGCTTTACCAGAAGCTTCAACGTTTCTGTAGCGGCATCAATTTGCATGTATGAACTGAAACAAAAGCTGATAAAGTCTGGTATTGATTATCAACTGAATGAAGAAAAGCTTTTAAGGATGCAAATCCTTTGGGCAGTGAATTCAATAAGAAGCGGACAGCAGATTTTTGAAAAATATCTGAAAGAGAATAATATTGACTGGAAATAATGAGTCAAAAATAAAAAAGAGAAGGTCTGAAACCTTCTCTTTTTTAATCTATATCATATTATAATAATTCCAGGCTGCAACAAAAACGCCAGCCGTTTCCGTTCTGAGTCTTTGACTTCCGAGAGACACTGCCCTTACCTTATTTTCTGCCAGAAATGTAATCTCCTTTTCAGAAAAATCGCCTTCTGGACCTATTAAAAATATAAGCTGCTGCAGTTGAGGAATATTTTTAAGATCAATTCTTTCCAGATTCTCATGGCAATGAGCTACAAATGTATGTTCCGGATCAATATTTTTTAGAAAATCCGTAAGTTTTACAGCATCATTGATAATCGGGAAATGAAATCTCAGGCTTTGCTTGGATGCTGCGATCGCTTGTTTCCTGATTTTATCGATGTTGATGTTTTTACGCTCCGTTTTCTCAGTAACAATAATACTTATTTCCGAGATCCCCATTTCCACCGCTTTTTCTACAAAGAATTCAATTCTGTCAATATTCTTGGTAGGAGCAATCGCAATATGAAGTTTTGGATTGAATTCCGGTAGATTTTCTTTGATCTCAGAAACTTCAATACCGGCTTTCTTGCCTT
Organism: uncultured Chryseobacterium sp.; assembly: GCA_965720825.1. GTDB lineage: Bacteria > Bacteroidota > Bacteroidia > Flavobacteriales > Weeksellaceae > Chryseobacterium. The sequence continues at coordinate 2,693 of CBFQYI010000108.1, forward strand.
CTATAACAAGTTTTCCGGAAGCTAGTTTCCCTTGTCCATCCGTCACATGAATATCTTCTCCATCTCTCATACGAAGAACTTTTACGATATGCTGCTGTTCTTCATCGTTGATGATGACTTTTTGATCTGTTATTTCTCCGTAAAATAATTTCATATATCCTGACTTATAAATGCAACTCCTGTTTTGATGGTGGTGTATATATCCGTATCACACTCCCTGTAAGAACACATGTATATTTCTTCTATCCAGATATTATTAATAAAAATCAGGTTTAAATATTCCTGTTTTCTCAAATTATTTTTGATGGATAAATAATCTCCTTCTTTTGGAGTATAGGGAAAACTAAAAAGAGGTTCAGAATTAATTAATTGTAAAACTTCCTCTTTGATATCCTGAATATATCCTGTCTCAGAACTTGATGGAAAATAATCTAAAGAAACCTCTGAATTATCATTTTTTCCTGTAATCGTCTCCAGTATCCAGTAATATTTTGAGTTCTTTTTAGAATGAGTTCCCAGTACTTTTTCTTCTAAGAGTATTTTCATAAATCGTATTTTGCGGTTGCGGAAGTTCTTAAATCTGTAAATTCTCCTCGCTCAAACTTCAGCTTTGCCACCATGGCAATCATGGCTGCATTATCTGTAGTATATTCAAATTTCGGAATATAAATACTCCATCCCAGTCTTTCTTTATTGTCTTCCATTGCTTTTCTAAGCGCAGAGTTGGCAGATACACCTCCTGCAATCGCCACCTGATTTACATTGAGATCTTTGGCTGCTTTTTCAAGCTTATTCATCAGGATTTCAATAATTGATTTCTGTACAGAAGCACAAAGGTCATTAAGATTTTCCTTGATGAAATCCGGGTTTTTTCTGACTTCTTTCTGAATGAAATACAACACGGAAGTTTTAATACCACTGAAAGAATAATCGTAGTTTTCAAGCTTCGGTTTATTGAATTTAAAAGCATCAGGATTTCCTTCTCTGGCCAATCTGTCGATGATAGGTCCTGCAGGGTAATCAAGGTCAAAAATCTTTCCGATTTTGTCAAAAGCTTCTCCTGCTGCATCATCAATGGTTTTGCCAATGATTTCCATCTCAAAATAGTCTTTTACCAGTACAATCATGGTATGTCCACCACTTACGGTAAGGCATAAAAAAGGAAAAGTAGGCGGCACAGGATTTGCATCTTCGATGAAATGGGCCAGAATGTGGGCTTGAAGGTGATTTACCTCAATCAAAGGTACATTCAGGCTCATAGCCAAAGACTTAGCAAATGATGTTCCTACAAGAAGAGATCCTAAAAGTCCCGGTCCGCGAGTAAATCCTATAGCAGAGATAGCATTTTGTTGTATATTTGCTTTAGAAAAAGATTTTTCAACAACGGGGATAATATTTTGCTGATGGGCTCGTGAAGCCAATTCAGGGACAACGCCGCCATATTCTTTGTGGATGGCCTGGTTCGCGGCAATGTTTGAAAGAATAGAATTTCCCTTGATGATAGCTGCTGAGGTGTCGTCACAGGACGATTCAATACCTAAAATTATAGAGTCGCTCATAATAATGGCAAAGTTAGAGAATAATAACGAGAATGAGAATAAAAAATCAGTAGCTGAAAACCTAGGGGATCAGGTACAGAAAACTGTTGAAAATGTAGAGGGAAAAGTACGGGAAACAGTGAAGGAAGCCTCTGAGCTTGCTTCGGATGCTCTGCATCATCCTGTGGAAACAGCTGAAGAGTTTGGTAAACAGGCTGTAAAGGATGTTACCAGCTACACATGGTGGGCAAAACTTCTCTTGATTCTCTTTTGGCTGGGTATTTTCCTTGTAGGAGGAGTCCTTATTGCCATCAATCTTCCGGTAACGAAAAAATGGGCAGCTGATCAGGCACTAAAGCTTGTTAATAATGATTTTAAATCCGATTTTTCTACAGAAAGTGTAGATGTGAATTACTTCGGTGATGTTACAATTAAAGGTTTAAAAGTAAAAGATTATAAAGGATTTAATTTTATTACAGCCCGTGAGTTTCGTGCAGATTCGGACTGGATATCTCTTGCAGTAAATGCCATCTCAGGAAGCAGCAATTCTTTAAGTTTTAACTCTCTGGCTTTGGTGAATGCCGATGTAAAGGTGATTACTTATAAAGGTGACAGTATATCCAATTTTGTAAGATTTGTTGACCTCTTCGACAACGGGAAGAAAAGAGATCCTAAGAAACCTCCTTTTCAACTGAACTCCAGAATTCAGATCATTGATTCTAAAGTTTCCATCGTTAATGAAAACTCTCCCGGAGAGCAAGGGAAATGGCTGACAGCCACAAAATTCAACTTAAAAGCACCGAACGTAAAAGTTAACGGACCGAATGTTTCGGCGTTAATCAATAATATGTCATTTGTAACTTCAAGGTGGGGGAAATCTCATTTTGTAGATACTTTTTCAACAGAACTGTCTCTAACGAAGCAGTTTTTATCATTAAAAGACCTTACCCTGAATACAGATCATACCTTACTTCAGGGAGATATTAAATTTAATCTTCATGACGGATCCTGGGCAGATTTTGCAGATAAGGTACGTTGGGATATGAATATTCAGCAGGGAAGTCAGCTAAGTGGATATGATATCAGCTATTTTGTAACCAACTGGGATAATATCAAACCTTTCAATCTTTCCGGGGTAATGACAGGTCCTTTGAACAAATTTCATCTTGAAAATTTTCTGATCAGAAACCCTGATGTTAATATTGCTACCAAAACGATGAAGGTTGACAATCTGCTGAAAGGTCATTTTGCTATTGAAACAAAAGAGCTTTCCACAGATTTTACCTACAAAGATCTAAAAGCAATGATGCCTTCATTCATCTCCAAAAAGATGAAGAACTTTGCTGATGATTTCGGAAAACTGAAATACAATGGAACGGCAAAAGTGAACCCGGATCAGATCTATGTGGATAATGGAAACTTAATGACAGGAATCGGACAGGCGAAAATTTCCAAGCTTACTTTGACGGGCTACAGTACTGCAATGCCAAAATATTCCGGTTATCTTGATGTGAAAGACCTTAATACCTCTGTCATCACAAAGAATAAAGCAGTCGGTTTAATTTCCGGTAAATTTGATCTTAACGGACAAAGTTTTGATGTCAATACCATGCGTCTGACCACAAAATCTCAGATTGCAAGTATTGAAATTATGGATAAAACGATCAATAATCTGTATCTGGATGGTTTATTGGATCATAAAAAATATAACGGACTCATCACTGTTAATGATGAGCAGGCTAAAGCTACTGTTAAAGGATTGATAGATTTCAGTACTCCGAGGATTTCTATGGACGTTAATGCAGATGTCACTTACCTGAATATGAACTACTTTACCAATAAACCAGGAACTCAGGTAGTAAGTGGTCAGGTTGACGGAAAAATGGCGATGTCTTCTATCAACGATCTTACTTTAGATGTGAATGCCAATAATCTTTACTTTGCTTCAGCTACTCAAAAATATAATATTCCGAATGCTAAGTTAAAAACGTTTATTGAAGCAGGTGGTCGTGTCATTGATGTAGATGCTCCGGGAGCTGCTACAGGTAAAATTTCAGGAAAATACAGTCTTGCAGATCTTGCAGGGATGGTAGAAAATGGAGTAGGGAAAATATTAGTGGGACCACCACCAAGAAAATTATACCGCGGACAGAATTTTGCGCTGAAGTTTGATGTTCAGCAGGGATTGGTCAATTATTTCTTACCTGAATTGAGATTGCCACAAGGAGCTCTTGTAGAAGGGGAATATGATGGAAACTCAAACAATCTGATTCTGAATCTTGATGCGGCATCTTTAAAATATATTATGACTAAGGAGGAAGAGATTACAGACGCTGATCAGGCGTTGGCATCTTCAAATCCTGATTATAAAATTAATGACCGTAAGAATCTCAGCAGAGATAGTGCGATGGTGGATAGTGTTAAAATTAGAATTAATACAGGTGACCTTAACCAGCAATTGTATGCTAAGATCAACAGAGTCATTTATAATAAAAATGTGATCAAAGATTTTGAGCTTAAAGGGAATAATGAAAACGGAAATACGCTTCATTTAGCCACTGTATTTAAGCATGGAAGTCCTGATGATGAGATTAATGAAAAGCTTAAGGAATATGCCATCAATGTGGATCAGTCTACTGATGCAGCCGGAGATTATGTATTCAGGTTTGAACCTACCGAGGTAAAATTCAATGATGTTACCTGGGCAATAGATACAAGTCCGGAGCTAAATCACTCTATTACTTACAGAAGAAACACAGGAGATTTTGATATCAGAAATCTGAGGGTTTATTCCGATAAAAGTGCTTTGTTTATTAAAGAAGCGCAGTTTAAATCAGCAAAAGACTTTTATGTAGATGCTGACATCAACGATTTTGCAATAGAAAAACTTCTGGAAATGCAATCCGGAGGAAATACTATGGATATTAAAGGTCTTGCCAATGGAAGTGTTAAGATCAAAATGGATAAAAGTACACTTCAGCCACTGGTAGATCTTAATATTGATGATATTCAGATGAATGGCAATGATATGGGAGATATCTCTATTTCTGCTACCAATGGATTCTCATTGAATGTATATGATATTGATGTGAAAGTTCACTCTGCCGGAGTACTTGGAAACAACAGCCTTAATCTGACAGGAACAGTTAATAATAATACATCTTCGCCTATTATTGACCTTACCGCAGAAATGCGTGATTTTGACCTTGCATTTACGCAGCAGTTTGTGCAGACTATTTTTGGAAACCTTCGTGGAAAAGCAACGGGAGATCTTAAAATCAATGGAAAGCTTAACAATCTTGACTACAATGGTGATATTGCTTTAAAAGATTTTGGATTAAAACTTTTGTTTACAGGAGTAGATTATTCATTTGATGATACCGTTATTCAGCTCACCAAAGGGCTTGCCATCCTCAATAATATTGAAGTACACGACGGAAGAACCAATTCCAAAGGGAATATTTCCGGGGCGATTCAGTTTGAAACCCTTTCCTCAATGGGGGTATCCCTAGTAATGAGAGCAGATAATCTACTGATGCTGAATACCACACAGAAAGATTTTGACCTGTTCTGGGGAAGAGTTTATGGGCAGGGAGATCTGTACGTAGACGGACCTGTTTCAGGATTAAGTATAACGACTCCTAATATGAAGGCACTTAACGGAAGTACCTTTACCTTTAATTCCAGTTCTACTTCCAATGTAGAAGAATTTAAAATGCTGAGGTTCCTGAAAGAAGGAAAAGATGGTCTGATCACGCTGGAAGAAAAGAAAAAAACAGGAGCCAATATGAATATTGACTTCAACCTTGCGGTAGATAAAGGAACTACTGTGAATGTACTGGTAGGAGACGATGTGGGAAATATTACAGTAAAAGGATCAGCTGATCCGTTGAGATTCCACATGAACAGACAGGGGAATATTGCCATGAGCGGTACCTATAAAGTAGATAACGGAACATTTGTTTCTAAGGCTATTCTTAATAAAACATTCCAGATTGAAAGAAACAGTAGTATCAGATGGGATGGAGATGCCATGAAACCTACGTTAGATATTAATGCCAATTATATAAGGATGGTTTCCAATGCAGGAGAATATCTTAGTATGGGGAAACTACAACCTATCAGTATTTTGCTGCAGGCCCATATTACCCAGTCGTTGGTAGACCCTCAGATTGATCTTAATGTAACTGCAATGGATGTATCCAGCCAGGTAAGAGAAACCCTAGCTGCGAAAATGAGCCAGGAAGGAGAGAAGGTTCTTCAGTTTGGTTCTGTATTGCTGTTAAGTACTTTCAATGTATCCAATACAGGTGGATTCGATGTAAATGTAGGTAATGTAGCAGAATCTTCCGGATATAATATGCTTCTGAAACAGCTGGGATCTGTTCTTAATACGATGAGTAATGAATTCCAGATTGACCTTAATTATGTAAAAGGAGATCAGAATTCAAATTTTGGAGACAGAGCCAATGCGGGAGTGAGTGTAGCACTTTCTCCAAGAGTCAATATCAAAACTGGTTTGGGGATCCCGTTATCAAAAACAGATGGTGCACAAAACAATTACCTTTCCACGGAAGGGTCAGTAGAATATGATTTATCTAAAAAGAATGACGGTTCGTTGGTTATTCGGGCCTATTCCAAGCCTACAAACATCGGAATGGTGAGTACAAACGGTTCTGCAAATCAAGCCTATGGAGGAGGGGTAGTGTGGAGTAAAAGCTTCAATTCTTTGTTTAAAAAGAAGAAAAAAGACAAAAAAACTTCAGACGCAAAAGGTGAAATAAAAACAGATTCTATAAAATCAAATGGTAAATAATTAGAATATTTTAATGATTTTTATCATCTGTGTTAATTATTGTTAATATTTGATATATATTTTTTAGTTAAATTATTTTTCGTAAATTTGCAAAAAATACATAGATTTTTTAAAGAAATTGTAATTTAACTAATATGAACTATCAACTGGACGAAATAGACAAGAAGATTCTTGATTTCTTAGTAGAAAACACAAGAATGCCTTTTACAGAAATTGCAAAGCAGATGGATGTTTCTGCTGGAACAATTCACGTAAGAGTGAAAAAGATGGAAGATGCAGGTATTATTTTGGGATCATCTCTTAACATCGATTATGGTAAGCTGGATTATCACTTTACAGCTTTCATAGGTATCCTTTTGACAAAATCAAACCGTACTCAAGAAGTATTGAAAGAATTGTCAACTCTTCCAAACGTAATCGAGGCTAGCGTTATTTCCGGAAAATATAATATTTTCTGTAAAGTAAGAGCTAAGAATACTGATGATGCTAAAAGAATTATTTACCAGATCGACGACATTCAGGATGTAATGAGAACTGAAAGTATGATCTCTATGGAGGAATTCTTAAGTGACAAAAACAGACTGATCAACGCAATCTCTGTGTAAGTCAAATTTTAAACGAATAATTATAAAAGAACTTATGAAATCTCTCATAAGTTCTTTATTTTTGTAGGTATGGAAGAATACAGCTATTTTGACGAAGACCCGAAGAAAGGATGGGGATTTATACTGGCATTTGCAGCCTTGATGTTGTTTACTATAATGGGGCTTGGAATAGATGTGGATGAATATCTGCAGCATGAATACCTTCAGATTCCGAGGTGGTACTTCTATGTAATTTTTTCTATTGATGTACTGATGATGATAGGGCTGGTGCTGATGTTCTTTTACAGAAAAGTAGGAATCTTTATGTTTCCGGTGTTACTGGTACTGCATTTCTTTATGCATAATTACTATCTGTCTACATTTTTGTATACGGATGTTACCAATCTTTTCCTGTTTACAGGTTTTGGAATGCTTGCCATTATCCCGAAATGGAAGTTTTTTAAATAAAATTTAATCAATATGATAAAATAATAAACCGCTTTTAAATCAGATTTAAAAGCGGTTTTCAATTATAACAAGGTTTATGAAAAAAATTATCTGAATACCAGGGAATTAAAAATTTCTTGTTTTAAAGGATTTTTTGACCAGTCATCCCAAACACCTGTATAAGGATTATAGCCGCATTTCAGGGGTTTTGATATATTCAGGCCTTCTTTGTTTTTTAACGTGTTTTCAGTGTATGCCCTGCAGTCTGTGCAGACGTAACGAAACTCACAGTCTTTGCAAATTTCAATTCGGTCTTTGGTGAAGTTCCAGTATTTTCTGAAATCAGGTTGGTTGATGGCTTCTTCAAGGCTTTGTTTATGGATATTTCCAAAGCTTTCATTCATCAGTGGACAGTTTTTGATGTCGCCCTTTTTATCAATACCTATCTTTTTATACAGGCAGGAATTGTGGTTCATTGCTTCTATCACTTTAGTAATATTGGTATTGAAGTATTTTAATTCCACTTTTCCACACGCAGATATCTTCAGATCATGTTTCACAAAGTGTAATGAGAATCGATATTCATCTTTAGCTTTAAAAGGAGGTTTTGAACAATTGTAAAAAATGAGACTGTATATTCTGACGGTGTTTTTTTGAAGAGTCTGTATAAAAGAGAGGTCAATTCTCTGATGAAACGGAGAGGAAATTTCGATTCCTGATAAGACCGACGTCTTGAAAATCTGATCAATTTCAATGAATTCCTGTACTGTCAAGGATTTCAAACTATAAATAACCAAATGCTTAGCTCCAAGATTCTCTATTGACGGATATATTTTCTTTAAGATCCCGATATCATCCATTTCGATAAAGAGATTAGTGATAGCACTGGGTTCGTGATATTCATAAGAGAGAGGAGGGAAATTTCTGTCCCAATCATTTTCAGTAATAAACCCGTATTCTTTTTCCAACAGAAGATTGATATAGTTCTGAACAATTTCTTTAGATTATTCATCATAACTTGTCATTGTATCCTCAATAGAATAGGTTTTAAGCTCGACGATAATCTCGTATAATTCCAGGGGATATAATTCAGATACATTTCTTTGTAAATCTGAAATCAGGATTCTGGTGGTGCCTTTGGTGATGAGGATGTTTGAGAATAAA
>CBFQYI010000109.1:0-11233 GCA_965720825.1 uncultured Chryseobacterium sp.
AGAAGCTGTCAATCTGGGTTTTTTAACGGCTGAACAGTTTGACGAATGGGTAAAGCCCGAAGATATGGTAGGAAGTTTAAAATAATGATTCTATAACTGATACGATGCAAAAACTCCGGGAATAGTTCCCGGAGTTTTTCATTTTGCTGTCAAAATATATTAATCTAATCCAATGGCCAAACCAAATACCAGTGCTTTATCATTTTTAAAATAACTGTCTTTAAAGAAGTTGCTGAAATCTTTTTTAACAAACACACTGAAACTGTTGTATGAAAACGTAATCTGCGCCCCATACACAAAAGGATTCACCTGATAATTTCCACGGTCTCTGGTTTCACCATCATTTCCTTTTACAATATTGATGGTAGACATTTTTACCCCTCCATACACATTGGCTCCAATTTTAAAGCCTGTATAATAACTTCTGTACTGGATATCCATTCCGGCATTTTTAAGCTTGGAGAAATTATACTGCATCCCAAGGGGAACCATGATATATCCGGTTCTCAGTTTGCTTTTATCAAGGTTTCCGTTGTATTGCGCCAAAGCAACTCCCTGATCTGCACTTCTTGTAAACATCATATTATTATCTGCCCTTACCGTTCTCCAGGAGAATCCTAACCCGGAAATTACCGCCCATGGGCTTGTTCTGCTAAGCTGATAGTTCAGTTTCAGACCAAATTCCAGGTTATTGGCATATCCGATGTTTTTATCCAGAACATTATCTTGAGCATTGTTTGTCAACGTCATAATTCCATAAGAGAAATACCCTGTAAAGCTTCTGCTGGGACGGAATTTTTTCAATAATTTTTCTTTAAGCTCTTCTTTTGAGGTCACATCGGTATTCAGAAGGGAGTATCTTACCTGCTTTTGAATAACGTCATCCAGATCAAATCCAAGCTCTTCAATTCTTTTATCCATTTTCTCAGAATAACGGTCTGCAATCTGAGCTTTTTCCCTGTCGAAATCTGCTTTATCAAGATTTCTGGCCTGCAAAACGACCAGTTCATCTTCCATCAGCTTTTTTTCTTCCTGAATGATGGTATTGATCTTTGTCGCATATTCTTCCACTTTTTCTTTTACAATAGGGCTTACCTCTGTATCTTTTTTAGAAGACAGGTTAATATTGAATGTCTTTTGTGCATAGAATGACGCTGAAAAAGAGCACAGCAATCCCATCACGATTAATTTCTTGATCATATTATTAATTTTTAAATTTTTACGGATAAATTATCTGGCATTCAAATCAATAGTAGCCACATTACTTCCATCCTTTGTTTTTTCGATAACATCTTTATGCTCTACTGAAAAAAGAAGTGTGGACGGGTCTACATATTTTTTCTTTTTAACCGGAGTTTTTATAGAATCGGCTTTTGCCATGAGTCTAGGATTGGAAATCTGAGTGACATCCAGTTTCTTCAAAGGAAGAGTTTCTTTAGGAATAAGTTGAGTCTGACCTGCTGCTATCGGAGAAATCACTTCTTCCTTATCCTTAGTAAGAGTTTTTTTCACCTCCTTTTTATCATTATTCTCAACGGCCAGCGGAATAGTATTCTGAACCGGATCTTTTGCAATGTCTTCTGGAGTATTTTTTCCTGTTTGCTTCACAATTTCCGGCTGAGTTTCTGAAGGTTGATTAAGAAAAAAAAGAACGCTTCCCAAACTGAATGTCAAAATCAAACAGGCTGCGACTAAAAACCAGTTCATTTTTGATTTGGAACGGTGATTATTGTTATTCTGAAGCTCAATTTCGGACCACAGATCCCGTGATGGAGCAATTTCTCTTTCCTCGATCTGCTTTTTAATCTGAAATTCAATATTATCTTTAGACGTTTTCATTTTTCACTTTTTTTTGTTGTTGAAAGTAGATCTTTCTTAATTTTTCTTTTGCTCTGAACAGTTGTGTTTTGCTGACAGCCACTGAAATCTGCAAAGTATCAGCAATTTCCTGATGAGAATATTCTTCCAATACATACAGGTTAAAAACCATTCTGTAGGCATCAGGAAGCTGATCCAAAAGCTCTTGTGCATTAAAATCACAATCAATTTCAGGCTCATGAATATCTTCGTGAAAAGATTGATTGATATCGTCCAGATAGAAAACCGTTTTATGGCTTTTGATAAAATTCAGGCACTCATTCACCACAATTCTTCTTGCCCAGCTATCCAGGTTCGACTCTCCTCTGAAGCTTTCTATGTGCTTAAAAATTTTACAGAATGCTTTAATGAGACAATCTTCGGCCTGATACAAATCGCTCACATAGCTTTTGCTTACACTCAGGAATCTCTTTACATTCTGTTCATAGAAAATCTTCTGTGCAGCCGGATCCTGTTTCTTCAGGAGGCTCAACAAATCAGGTTTTTTATTTCCGAACAAAAGTTTCATGCTTATACTGTTTCTATACTAAAGACAATCAAAACAAAAAAAGGTTACAACATTTAAAAAAAATTCTATTTTTTGTGCTTAATTAAATAAAAAAGGCTGTCTCATTCAAGGCAGCCTTTTATTTTATCCTGAGAATTCATCCAGCATATTTCTGGTAGGAACAAAGAAAAGTGTTCCGGTAACTGCTGTGCTGAAATCTAAAATTCTGTCGTAATTTCCCGGAGGATCACCTATAAACATATTTGTCAACATTTTTTTTGTTGTTGCAAATGTACTTGAATAGGCAATAAAGTAAGTTCCAAACTCATTGGTAGAAGGATTCCCGAAAGGCATGTTATCTCTGACGATTTTCAATTCTTCTCCATTCTCACCTTCGATATTGGCTAAAGCAATATGTGAATTCGAAGGTTTTACATCATCAGACATTTCAATATCATTTTCCTTTGACCTTCCAATCACTTTCTCCTGATCTTCTGTTGACAAGCCCTTCCAGGCATCCATATTGTGAAGATATTTCTGAACAAAAAGGTAACTTCCTCCTTTATGCTGAGGGTCTTCGTCGCCTATTTTTCCAAAATAATCACGGTCATCGCCGTGAGGGTTTTCCGTTCCGTCTACAAAACCCAGAATAGAACGTGCATCCCAATATTTGAATCCATGAATCTCCAGAATACTTTCAGCTACAGAGCTTAACAAGCTGGATATTTCAACCGCCATATCGAAAATAAGGCTCTTGTTATCTGCTCTCAGATGAAAATGAAGATCTCCGGGAGTAGAAACAGCGGTATGTTTTGTTCCTTTTATTTCTTCAAAATTGACTAATTCTTTAGGCAGAGGCTTTGGCAGTTCCAGTTTACTCCATGCATCTGCACCAATTCCCATGACGCAACTTGCCCTGCTATCCGGGAAACGGTTAAACACCGAATTGTTAAGATTTAACACCAAAGCACATAATTCCTGAAAAACATCTTTCAGCTGTGGGCTGTCATTAAGTTTCCAGACCATGAAAATAGTATTGCTGTTGGGATAATCTGTTACATTCTGTGATTCTATTGTATTCATACCTCTATTTTTGTGGTATTAAATATCCGAAACTGAAACCTGATCTGCAAAATATTGTTCCAAATCTTTCAATGTTTCCGGGTTAGTCTGAATATCTTTTACCAGAATTCCTTTGTTTACCACCACAATTCTGTTGCAGACTTCTGTGGTATGAGAAAGATCATGGCTGGAAATAAGAAAAGTAACGCCATCCTGTTTTGATAATTCCTTGATCAGATTTTTAAGTTTGATCTGGGTAGACGGATCAAGGTTGGCAAAAGGTTCATCCAGAATAATAATTTCAGGATTGCCGATGATAGCTCCTACAATTCCTACTTTTTTCTGATTTCCTTTTGAAAGATCACGAACATATTTTCCGGATTTCAGGATTTCACCATTGAAAAAATCATGAAAAGGTTTCAGGAATTCATCTACAGATGCTTTATTCTGACCTCTCAACTCCCCGAGAAAATAAAAATATTCCTCCGGAGTAAGATATCCAATGAGAAACGTATCATCTACAAATGCTGATACTTTATTTTTCCAGGCTTCAGATTCGTTGACTTTAATTCCGTCGATACTTACAAATCCTGTTGTAGCCTGAATCAAATCCAGCATCAGACTGAAAAGGGTTGTTTTTCCTGCTCCGTTATTTCCTACAAGGCCAAATGTTTCCCCTTTAGGAATGTCAAGATTTTCGATATTAAGAACGGTTGCTGTCCCGTATGTTTTTGATAGATTATGTATATTGATCATGGCTTAATTTATATTTTTAAATGCATCCAATGTGCTGTATTTCTCTCTTTTATATTGTTTTACAATGATATCGAAGATTTTCTCTCTCAGAAAAAAGCCGATAACTCCTATAATTGCAATACTTACCACTCCTCCGGTAATTCCCCATAGATACTTTGTAAGGGCAAATACTCCCATTGGGAGAAGCATTTTAGGAATCAGCAGAAGCATTGCTACTAAACTAAAACTTCCCTTTTGTCCCATTCTTTTCTCTTTTGAATTCAGGTCGATCTGATTTTTATTGAAAGCTCCGGACCATAGCGTAAATTGAGAATTAACACCTATATTGTATAATCCTGCCGCAAAGAATGTGACATATACTTCCCAGCCAAAGTAGGCATAACAGAGAGCAATGATCACAGAAGCAGCTGTTACAATATTCATCAGCCACCATTTCGCTTTCAGATATTCTTTGTAAGGAACGTTCAGGGTCATCATCAATGGAAAATAGGAACTGTCAAAAGCAGGTACCCGCTGCCCAAACAGAAACTGAAAACCTCCTGTTACAAAAAGTCCCATAACCATCATCATTGCAGGAGTTTTGTAGAGTGAAGAGCTAAACATCAACAATCCATAGAACAGAAACATAAAGCTTCCAAACAGGATTCCTTTGGTTACTTTATTGCGTCTCAACATTCTGATATCATTATTGATAAATGCTCCGATAACACCGTATTTATTCAGGAAGGCAATATTTTCTGTTTTCCCTACTGTTTTCTTAGCTTCAAGCCCCTGATCAAGATAAAATTCATTGCGAAGGTATCGGAAACATATCCACCACAACATCACAAACAAAATAACAGAGATTATCGCAAAGTAAGGCTTTTCATAAAAGCTGAAGAAAACCAACTCAGAATAAGATAAAACCGGAACAATATTGTAATATCCAAGCGCTCCTATACCAAGAAGGCATATTCCTATGATAACTGCCAGGGTTTCTTTCCCGTTGAAGAAAATATTGATGAAATTATTCATGTAAAGTAATGAAATCACCCCTACAAGCCATAACATTACTCCTGAAATGCTGTATCCATTGAATAAAGCAATCAGTGAAAATGTAATAAAGAATAAGGAACTTAGCCAACTGAATGCGGAAAGAAAAGTTTTAGCCAGCATATAATTGACTAATGTATTTTTCCTGATATTCATGGTGAGAAACGGCTTAATATTCTGTGTGGGGATTTCCTGCCAGAGATATTTAAGAACAAGATCAATAATCCAGGCAACGATCATAAATTTTGAAACCATCTTCAAAGGATTCTGATGCATTTCCTCCTGAATGTAGAAGAAGGCAACAAATGCTCCCCCTACAAGACATCCGATAAAGTAAAGAATTCCTATAAAACGGAGAATTTTCATGGTCAGATTGATCCCTAAAGATGTACCACGAAAAAAGCTTTTGATTTCAAGCCTAAGGAACTTTAGAAACATATGTTAGTTTTTTACATTAGTAAATATAATGTAAAATATGTTACAGATTTAATCGGAAACCTTCTGATTATTTGTAAATAATCAGAAATAAAATAAAAAAATATTTCCCCAGTAGTTTTGTATTACTAACTATAAAAGTGATTGTATCCTCAATCATTTATAGGGTTGTCTTAATTTAAAACTTATTTGAAGAACAAAATTTTTGTCTTTAAACAAGATATCAACTTTAGTATTTCCAAAAGTATATTTTCAAAATAGCCGTTAAAACTAAAATACTCCTCCTGAAGCAGATGGTTCTCCTGTTCAATCTTTTTAAATGAGTTCTTAGATCCAGATTTTTTCTTTCTATTGTATTTGTTCCAAATCTTGTGGCTTTGTGAATTTCTTTTGGAATAAGATATTGATAATTTCTCAGTTTATCTGTATAGATTTTAGATGGCTTACTATTGATTAAGGTTTTAATGACAGCATTAAGAGTTGTATTATTCCTCCTGCCAACATAAAACCCAACAATTTGTTTTGTGTTTTTGTTTATGGCATACACCAGCCAAACAGGATTATTTTTCTTTCTGACAAAAATCCTCATCTCGTCCAGTTCATAAGATTGATTATAGGATATTAAAGGCTGAAAAATACGATCGGCAATAGCAATGATTTTTTTAAGCAGAGTTGTTGTTGATATTTCTAATACCCTGGCTGTGCTTCTTATTCCTAACCCTTCCTTTGTCAAACGGATAATATCTGCATTAAGCTCTTTTTTATAAGCCTTATAAGAATACTGTAAAACACTGATGTTTTTACACAGTCTGCATTGATAACGTTGCTTACCATAATTAGTTTTGCCATATTTTATAAAATCTTCACCAACACATTTGGAACATGAATAGATTTTTACATTCATAAAGAGTTGTTTATTGCATAAAAATAGAAAGAGCAACCATTATAGTATAGTTACTCTTTCTCTGAATATTTTAATTGAGATTTCCTTTTGTAATGTCTATGGATATTGCATACCAACATATCTGAAACATTACCAAGTTTCAGAATATTTAGTTTCCCCCTCAGAATTCATAGAATAACTTCTTGCTCGTGCTATTCTTTGTAACCTTTCTAGTAAAATTTTATTACCTTTCATATAATCACTCCAACCTTTATCATATATGAAATTTAAATTTTTTCCTGAACCTCCAAGCCAATGATTCATCAATTCTTCACCTTTTTTATCAAAATACCAAAAAGCTGCTGGCTTTCCTGGGTCTTCATCATTCCCAAATTGTGAAAAATCAATTTCTTTGAAATAATTTTGCCCAGAAAGAGAACGTTGAAAAGCTGCAATATCATCAGGATCTGTTAAGGTATAACTGTCATTACCACCTTCTCCTGTCCATGGTTTGGCATCATATACTCCTTCCAAGGAATAGTCTTGCTGTCCTGAAAATGCCATGATGCTTGCACGGCTTCCTTTTCCGCCACTGGCATAATAGGATAGCATCCCATTTCCAAAGCCCATAGAGCTGGGATCTTTTTCCGCCGGCGACATGGCGCGCCTTCCATCCGGGTCTATAAAGCTTATCGGGTTATTAAAAGCATAAGCGTATGGGGTAAACCTTCTGGAGGTTTCTGCTAATGGATCTACGACACCCCATCTTCCAATATCTGACATATACATCCTGGCCCCATAATCATTCCAGCCGGTTTCCTTTTGTAATTCTTTACCGTTGTACTGGTAATTGTAGGCAGGATTTCCGGTTAAAAAATTATAGCCCTGATGCTTTAAACCAAAGGGATAATAATTATTTTCTTCAAGAACTTCTGCGCTACCATCGGTATTTTTAGGTAAGATTAAAAACTAGAGTATTGAAACCAATACTCTAATTTATTACCAACACGTTTAGAACATTACCACTCTTAAAGTTAAACAGTATAAAATTGTATCCTAACAAGGTTAACAATTCTCCCTTTATATTATTGTCGCTCCGAATTCCATTTAAATCTAATTTTCAACAATTTAACTAAAAAAAGTACTAATAATATTATTTCTAACCTAATTGTAAAATGACCATAATAAAAACTAGCAACCATTGAAAATAAACATAAAACAATACCAATTAAAGCATCAAACAAACCCATCTTTATTGCATAATCTTTTTCAAACCATAAACTGTATGCTGTGAAACCGTGTAATATAAAAACAAGAAAAACAATAATTCCATTAGTAGGTATATTTTCTTTTGCATTTATACCATAAAATTCAAATTCAGTATTTATTTCAAAAAGCAGTAATATCATCCTTAAAATTGCGATAAAAGCAGTTATCATAAATAACCAACAAAAACCTTTTATCCACCAAGGCAAAAGAGCTCTTCGTTTAATAGGTGTAATTTTAAAATCACTGAAATCCTCCATAATTAATTATTCTTTATAATTTTGTTATTATATAAACTCTAGTTCGGATCCCAATATGCAGTACTTGATATTATGAATAGTAACAAACAGCTATAATTGATTATATTATTTTCATAAAAATTAAAACTTATTCTATTATTGGGAAACTCATACTCTTCATTAATAGTTCCTATTGTCTTGTTATTAAGTACAAATTCAGATTTCAAATATCCAATAAAATTTTCTTTATAAGAGATAATATTATCTTTCAATTTTAAAAAATTAGTTTGTCCTTTTTTAGAATATAAGAAGTCATAATTTAGGTTGTTAATTATAATCTTAGTTTTAGTAAAAAATAGTAAAAAATCATTTTTTTCAAAAGCACATAATAAAACATTTTTATCATCATATATAAAGTATTTTCTTTTGAAAAAATGATTTTCACAAATTGTACGAAAAATCAAACCATGATCATTATTAATGTCAATAGATTTTTTTGAGAAAATGATATAATATTTCATTATCTAATTATTAGAATCTTTTATTTAAAACCTACTATCAATTTTATATCCACTCCTAAAAGTGCTTTAAACCCAATTCCCAAATCAGCACAATAAGCACAGCTTTCTTTATTACTACCTCTTAATTTACTTTTAACCCCTATATTTAAAATATCTGCATCTGAACCTTTTTGTGGAGACCAGTGAGATTTACCTGGTCCAAAATTTGCTTCCCATTCAAGATGTCCATTATTTGGATAATAATCCAACAAATCTCCAGCTGTTGGGATTGCATCATTTGTTACATAATCTGCTTTACCTCCAACACTTAATCGTTTTGAGAATAATTTTATTCCACCAGCAACAAAATTATGTCCTTTTCCATCACCATATTTTGCATAAAACCCATCATTATAACTCCACCCTATTTTACCAATATCAGTAGATAATATACCTGCTTCTGCATTTGCTTGTAAAGGACCTCCCAATTTTGCTCCAACTTGTACACCCAAACTTCCTGAGAGTTCTGTTTTAAAAACAAAATGATTTTTGAAAAAAGATCCAATATTACTTATCCAAGAATCAGTATTCAATCTCATCATATGCCCTATCATTTCCTGAGCTGTATTTGCGTCTCCTAAAGCTCCTCCTGTCCACCAGCTCATATAGCCATTATTGGTTTTGAGGGAGAAATCTCCTCCATTTTGCACCGCTGCCATTAAATCTGCATATGCCTGTGTTTTTCCAAAAGTATTTCCTCCACCGCCTGTCCATGGTTTGGCATCATATACACCTCCAAAAGAATAATCATTTTGTCCTGAAAATTGCATTATACCTGCGCGGTTTCCTTTTCCGCCACTGGCATAATAGGATAGCATCCCATTTCCAAAGCCCATAGAGCTGGGATCTTTTTCCGCCGGCGACATGGCGCGCCTTCCATCCGGGTCTATAAAGCTTATCGGGTTATTAAAAGCATAAGCGTATGGGGTAAACCTTCTGGAGGTTTCTGCTAATGGATCTACGACACCCCATCTTCCAATATCTGACATATACATCCTGGCCCCATAATCATTCCAGCCGGTTTCCTTTTGTAATTCTTTACCGTTGTACTGGTAATTGTAGGCAGGATTTCCAATCAAGGCGTTATAGCCCTGGTGCTTTAAACCGAAGGGATAATAATTGTTTTCTTCAAGAACTTCTGCGCTGCCAGCTGAGGATCTGGAGTAGCTTACCTGCACATTCCTAAATGCGATGTATATGATAAAATATTCTGTTTTTACCAAGACATCTGAAACATCTTGTGTGATCTTCAATATTTTAGATGGCCTATTTTCTCTTTTTTTCTGTTCTGGCTATCCACAATATTATCTCAACTTTACATTTTTACTAGTATTTTTAAAATTAGAGTATTGAAAATCAATACTCTAATTTACTATCAGGACATATTATATATTACTTATTTATATTATTCTTTGTTAGTTTTTTTGAGAAAAAACCTATAGTAAATGTATACTACTATAAATAATATTATAGAAACAAGTGACACTAAATTAGTATTGTCTAAATTAAATACTATATTAATGATAAAAAATGTTACAAGATAAATTACTAGGAAAGTAATTATAGAACTTATTAATAATCTCATATCTTAAGGTTTAATTGCTAAATAATATAACGCCTCTGAAATATTAACTAAGTAACAAGTAATTAATAAGAGATTGATTAATAATAACAATATTACGATTATCAAATTAATTTTTTTGACCGAAGTAATGATAAGCATTACTATTAGTTGGTATACATAAATAACTAATTTATCTAAACTTATTCCAAATAAATAGTCAAAATTTTTATTGAGTAAATCAGTCGATTCTTTCCAGAATATTCTAATAAAAAATATAAGAATAGTTGAAGCTAGTACAATGATTTTTAATTTCATATTAATTATTTTTTATTCAAAAGTTCTTCCACCCAAATAGCGATGTGTATTTATATCATAAAAACTATATCTTGACCAAATATGATTTTGAGGACCTTTGATCATATCAATATTTACAGTAATACCTTTCATATTACTTGGATTGTTAGAGTGTATATCAATATATTTACTTTGAACGTTTCTATACATCTCTAGAAAACCTTTGGCTATAGAGTTTTCAATTGAAATAGTTGTAGATCCCAACATTAGGATTAAAGTAGTTGGGTTTAGGCTTTTTGCACCTTCTTTAACATAATCATAAAACCCCTTAATTCCATTTATTGCTGGTGTCCAGTCAACTACATTATCTATTTTGTCTGTAAACTCTTCTGTTGTACTAATTATTTGTTTCATTTCTAAAATAGCGTTTGCATGATCCAACTGGTATTGTACTTCTGTTGTTTCAATGCCCCAACGGTTGAAAGTACTTTTATTTTTTAAATATTTTCTTATAGGTGTTGGATCATCAAGCCCAAACTTTGTAAAATCAATTTCTTTAAAATAATTTTGCCCAGAAAGAGAACGTTGAAAAGCTGCAATATCATCAGGATCAGTTAAGGTATAACTGTCATTACCACCTTCTCCTGTCCATGGTTTGGCGTCATATACTCCTCCCAAGGAATAGTCGTGCTGTCCTGAAAATGCCATGATGTTTGCACGGCTTCCTTTTCCGCCACTGGCATAATAGGATAGCATCCCATTTCCAAAGCCCATAGA
>CBFQYI010000110.1:0-11225 GCA_965720825.1 uncultured Chryseobacterium sp.
TGTGTCCCTGGTTCGATTCCTGGAGAAACCACTTTAAAACCTCTGATTAATTAGAGGTTTTTTTGTTTTCTATTTATTCAGATTCATGTTCCGTAATTCCCTGAACCCGTACCAAACTAGTTTTTAAATCAGGCAGCCCATAATAATTGTTTTTCTGAAATACTGAAATGATATTTCTATCTTTTACAATACTATTATAAAGTACACTTTCAGCATTCCAAACAGCTATTCCGGAATTAATACCTGCAAAATTCAAATAAAATGGATCAACTGTATTACCTATGTAAGCAAGTATCTTATATTTTTCATCCGATGTAAAACTACTATTATCTTTCAAAGCATATCCAAAATTTTCTAAAGCATTAAGTAGTCTATTTTCATCTGATTTCGTATGTTCTTTTATATAATTTAAAAGCTCTATTCTTATTTCTAACTCTCCCTTACAGTTTTTAACAAAAATAATATTGCCAATATCGGAAGAGGTTTGATACGTTTTTAAATAATCTTTCATTACAAGATCATTGAACTGTGACTCCTTAGTAAATCCAAAGTTTTTCACCAGCATCTTGACAAATACTTTATCATATTCTACTAACCAGCTTACATAAGATTTATTATCATTGAATAAGTATTTGTTTCTGGCTACAATTTTTTGAATATTTCTTTTCCGAATTTCATTTAAATTAGCAACATCTTTCCAATGCGGAATCGTAATATTCAAATTATCTATACTTGATTTTCTTGTAATATTAATATTTTCAATATCATTCAATTGAGAGTACTCATTTTTATAATCAATAAGCTCAGGGATATAATAGAAATCTGTAATTAATTTTCTTTGTTTATCTATAAACATCCCTTCATAATCTACTCCATTATTATGACACATCACTGGTTTCCTTTCACATTTATCCAAAAAATTAACATATAAAAAATTGAGTTGAGAATTTGAATCAATAACTCTCCCAAAAATACTTTTGATTTTTTGACTGAAACCCTCAGCATCCAAAGCGTTAAAACCATTTGATTTTAATAGTTCACTTGCAACTCTTGCTGTCGCTTCTAACTCTGTAGTTGCAAATTGAATTTTTCGTAATCCTGCACCAGCCTCATCAATAGTGTAGGTTGATCCCTGTTTAAGTTGTTTTTTCAAGACATTTTCGACAATATTATCACTCTGATATATTGTACCAATAATAGAATGAATATCTTTTTTTTCTTGCCCGTTATTATTACCACTAACGAATAATAGAGGCATAATCAACACATTTAGTATTTTCATCATAGTAAATTTGTGTTTAAGAATTAAAAAGAAGCACACCCATTTCTGTCTGTGCTTTACCTATTATTTTTTAGGATGCTGTTTTCTCCATTCTGTAATATTCATCGGTTGGTTATCTGGGCCACAAGTCCCGTTGTACTCACATTCTTCAACAAAATATTCATCATAGTCAGCATTGTCCCACCATTCTTTAAATTTTGGAAGGTTGAAATAATTATTTTTCTGTAAAATATCTACTTCTTCCTGATCTAAAAAGAATCGTAATCTTCCCATCATTTTAGAATTATCTCCGTAGCCTGAAACAAATCTTTTGTCATACTTATATTGTTCAGCAAAATAAACAATATTTGCAAGTATTTTCACCTTATCTTCCTTCGAAACACCAGTTTCTTTGTTATTAAAATCAGCAAAATATTCAAGATAATTTTTTATATAATCCAAGATAAATCTGTTTTCTGACGGATCAGTAGGAAGGTATAATTTTTGAAGAATTTTAAAAGTATTGGCATGAAGTTTTAAGCTTCCATCACATTGTTTAATCCAAAATAGCTTTCCATAATCCTGAGGGTCATTTTTACTAAACTTTGTTCTTTCAATCACCCACTTGAGGAGTTCAGGATCTTGAGTATACCCGAAGGTTTTAACCAGGCTTTCCATGAAATTCTGATCATTTAAAATTAGCCATTTGAATTGTGGCTTACTATCATTAAAAAGATACATATTGCGTGCAATAATATATCGTGGAACTTTAATTTTAAAAGAATTATCACTATTAATATTTATTAATTCTTTTAATAAAAGCATTGGAAAAATAAACTGATTATTAGTATTAATGAAAATATTCTGAGTGGTTGAATAAAGTTCATATTTATTTTGTTCAAGTGTCGCAGGATTGCCATCAAGGTGATTACCAAATACTGTTATATATCCATCTTTCTTATCAATACTCACGCATTTATTAGAACTATGACTAATTGAAAAAATAGTTTCAATTTTATTGTTAAAGGATTCAACGTTTGGCTTACTATAATTATTACTGATTAAATCATCATAAACAATATTTGAAACTAATTTTAAATCTTCTATATTAAGATTGTATGGATCACTGTACTCGACCTCATCAGACTCAACTTTTTCTTGCAATTTAATATGCTTTTTAACATCCTCAATATCAATTTTGGTATCTAAATTTTCTGATTTTGCATATTGTTTAGTTGTAGTGTTCATGCTATTGTCTTGACTTTTGTTATTGCAACCAATAAATAATAAAATAAATATAGATATATTTAAAATTTTCATAAATAAATATTTAGTTTGTTGAACCCGTATTTTTTCCTGTACCTATTCCAAATTTAGCATTAATTATATCTCCGTCATCATAATTACTATTATTTCCATCATCATAATAATCCGCCGTAGTTAGTTTATCTTTTTCAGTAGGTGTATAATCTGCTGGAATATAAAATCCCCATAATTTTTTCTTTTTAGAATTACTGGTGTATTCATCATAAGAACTAAATTTAACCGTCTGATCCTGGTTACCTCCAAGAAGTATGTACGCTCCTTTTTTAGTCATTCCATATAAAAAACCAGTATGTCCCTTCCATTTCGTATTATGTCTGTATACCACAAGACATCCAAAAATAGGCTCATCAATCTGTTTATAGTTTTTCCCAGCAACACTATCAATAGGTGCTAGAGATGAAGCTGATTTAGCATGTTTATATGGGAGATTTGTTTCAGGATTGGTTGTTTGCCCTATACACCAATTCATATAAGCAGCACACCACGGTCCATTATCCGGATCCGTAGGCTCATATGTATTCCCACAATATCTAAGGTAAGATTTTGCTTTTGAATACATTGGTTCCTTTGATTCCTCACATCCTTTCATTTCTTTTGCAATTCTCAATGCAATAGTCATCCAGGGTGCACGATCAGCAAGCTCTGGTAATACAACCGCCTCTCCATTACAAACATTTTTATCATATTTAAACCAAGTCTTTAATTTTTCCAAAGCTTTCTTCCGTCCTTCCCACCCAATAGGAGGTTTTTCTAATCTATCAGATGGTACATATCCGTTTAGTATTTTCCCTTGCAAGAAAAAATACTTCTCTTCTTCTTCCTCCATGAGTAAACCAAGTTCCATAAGACTTTTTCCTAATCCTTTACTGAAATAAGACCGCTTCCATGCGAGAGTCTCTGCTAACTCTTTCGAATACGTTTTTTTCGGATCGAGATTCCATGAAGGAACTTTTTTAAAATTGAAAATCCATCCGCCAACATCAACAGCGTTATGAAGGTCTTTAGAAATGAGGTCAGCATTATCACCAAGGAATTTGTTTTCATCACCATATCTATCTTTTCCATAATTCTTATAAGGTCCCGGATTACTGTAATATCCCTTTTCATCAGCTGTTCCTGTAATCTGAAGTATACCTCGTCCCTTGTATTTACTTACACTTGATAAATGTTTACTCTCTTCTTCCTTACTTTGTACAAAAAAGCCAGTTTCTTCAGATACATTTGCCAGAAATGAAATTTTCTGCATACACCTATTAATTCCATTACTGGCAAACATGGCATTAACCTCAGCAGTTAAGCTCTTTATAGTTTTATCTGTAATATCACAACTTTCTTTTATTCCCTTCCAAACCTCAGTACCTCCTGTCATTGTTTTAATGAGATCTTCCATTTCTTTATCTGTAAAACCTCGGTTACAATAGCATGTTTTCTGTTTTCTCACCTCCGCCATTTCCACAACAACAGGCATCACATCATTATCAATAGCCTCAGGAGTTTCTTTTTGGGATACTTTAAGGCAGCCGCTTTCGTAGAAGATAAACTGCTTTCTAAGTTCCAGCATTTCCTCTTTCGTAAAGGAAGTTCCATCTTTTTTATACGCTTTAATTCCCAGTTTTTCCATATCCTCCGTTCTTACCAGATCAGCAGGAAGTGTGCTATTGATGGTTAATTGGCTTTTTTCTATTTTCCAGACTTTCTTTTTGGGATCGGCGGGATCCTGAACTTGGCGGGAAACCTGTGCGATGTAGTAATCAAAGTTTTTCGGTGGATTTTTCCATTCTTCTTTTGCAGTGAAGGAAACTTCCAGAAGACCGTCTTTACCTGTTTTTTCTTCGTTATAGCTTTGCTTGCTTTCGTGGGTATAGGTGATATGATCTTTTTCGTTTAAGCCTTCTTTGGGAATTTCTTTCAGAACATCAATTTTCAGAACTTCTTCAGTCATATTAACAGTATGCACCCAAAGTTTGTGGGTTTTGCCATAGAAAGTCTGCATACGCTGAATATCTTTACCATCTTCGGTAGAAAACATAATGGAAACGATTTTCTGCTTGGAAGTGATGACCAGTTCTTCATTGGAATCTAAAACTTCCAGATAAGTCGTGGTATTATCTACCACCACAGGTTTCGTTCCCTGAATGGTAATGTTACCCGGAAGTACAATATCTCCGGATGAGCTTGCCTGAAGCTCTACTGTAAATACTATTCGATAAGACGGATTGGGATTTTCCGTTGTTTTTGGTATCGCTGCCAGCAATTTTTTCTTGTAATCATCATTGGTGGTAATCAGGAAAGAAGCTTTGCCTTCATTATTCAACGTGACTGTTTTCTCTTCCAGCATGTATTTGTCTTTCTCTTTATAGAAATCATCACCTTCTCCTTTTACCCAGATTTTTACTTTTAAAGCCTGGTTTTGCAGTCCATCAATTTCAATAAATCCATAGGTTTCTTCTCCAAATCCGGTTTCGGTACGTTTTACACCAGTTCCATAAGCCCACAGCGCTCTTTTTACAGCAGGTTCAGAAACTTTTACTTTCGCTTCTATTTTCTTTCCATCCGTATAATCTCCTGTTAAGTATGCGGAAATAGTATATTCTCCTAGATCATTGAAGGTAATGGTTCCGTCTCCGTTATTGGTTACTTTATCCGGAACTTCTATTTTTATGGCTTCATTGCCAGCCAGCGTAGCAATTCTTGCCGTTGCTGTATATTTTATTTTTGTTCCT
Source organism: uncultured Chryseobacterium sp. (assembly GCA_965720825.1). Taxonomy (GTDB): domain Bacteria; phylum Bacteroidota; class Bacteroidia; order Flavobacteriales; family Weeksellaceae; genus Chryseobacterium. Next base: position 5,311 of record CBFQYI010000110.1, read on the forward strand.
TTCGGAATATTGGCAGCCGGAAGAGTGAACTTATCTATGACATTTTGAATCACCTCAAAATTAAAACAGTCTGATCCGGAAAAACCAGGCTGCTTTCCAGCTCCCACCGGATTAGCATAAGCTTCGAGTACATATTTCCCAAAATACTGATTGCTGGCCAGCTTTGCATCATTATACAGAAGTTCGGCTACCTTTTTATTGATTGTGCCTGTTCTGAAGGAAGGAGAATTTTCAAATAAAGCCACTCTTCCTATACCTTCTTTTTTAAGATACCAATATACAGAAGTCCCTGAAGGCATATAATTGACATTAAACTTAGAAGCCTGCACTTTGATAGTATCACTGAATCTCACCAAACCAGGTTCTCCTTTAACACCCATGACTCCCAGGCTGTTTTCGATTTTAATTTCTACAGATTGCGGTTTGGGATCTGAAGGATCTGTAAAAGCTTCTACCGTATATTTTCCTGCATTTTTAAAAGTGAGAATAACACGATCACCCGCACCTGCAACGGAAACAAGGTGTGATGAAGAAGCTCCGGAAGAACTGTTATACAAGACTGCTGTTCCTTGTTTTACGGTCCAGTGAACCGTATTTACAGGCATAAAGAATCCTCTGTTCAGTATTTTTGCCTGATCTGTTGTACTGTTAAGTTTACGTTCAATAGATAATGGCAAAGGAATATTAATCAGGGTTGAGGATCCGGGGCTGACAATTTTCTTGACAAAATCCTGTATGACTTCTACATTGAGAGAGCATTTGGCATCTCCTGCTTTTTTACCATAAGCTTCCAGTCTGTACTTTCCTTCTGTAAGTCCATCAAATATTTTACTCATGGATTGGCTGAAATTGCTTCCCAATCCGATAAATGTTTTTATTTTATCTTTTGTTCCTTCTCCTTTGAACAGTGCCCAGATAATCTTTTTTTCATCCCCTTTGAACTGGGCTTTCAAATCCAGATTATCCCCGCCAAAAGGGTTCATAATTGGAAGAAGCGGACCATTCATCCCTTTGATATAATAGTAAGTACCATTAAGTTTATCGGTGGGTATTGGTCTTATCATTGAAATGGATGACACGGCTATACTCGCGTCGGAAGCAGAAGATGAAGGCCATTGCGGGGAAGTATTGGCAACGGAAAATTCATCGGCTTCTTTCACATCGATCTGTGAAACATTATTAGCCTGTCCGGTGGTTGCAAAAGCAATCGTCCCAGGAACACCATATCCCGGACAGTTTCCTGTAGAAGCATCCAACAGGATTTTCATGCTCTTGTTGAATTCTACATTTTCGTAATAGTCTTTATATTTGATATTGCACTTGCCTTTGCAAGGATAGGTTTTACCGTCTGAACCTTTACAGTTCCCAAATCCGTTTCCGCCTCCGAAACTGTCTGCTTTATCATCAAGGTAAGTGGCTACGGGTTTATTCTGTGCAAAATATTTGTTTTTACCCAACTTTTTTTTCTGGCTTTTCACTTCCATCGGAACGGCTGTTCCATTGGAGTTGTTGGTTACGGAGCTGCTGCAGTACGCAGTGGCTCCTTCTATAATGATGTATCCTTTATCCGCCATGTCATTTGTTCATAAAGTTTAAGTCATTGTAATCGTTTCCCGGTATACTGTTTTTTCTCCATCTGACAATATAAAGTCAGCTTTCTTTTTGGAATACTGTTTTTTGTGAGAGTTGTATTCCATTTCTATATACAGTCTTATCTGATACTGCCCTGCCTGATACAGATATTTTGTATCTAATTCTTTTTTTATTGTTTCCGGAATTTTAATTTCAGAAGTAAAGAAAGCTTCAAAGCCATATTCTCTCTGTTCTGCAATGATAATTCCGCGGCATTCTACATCTCCGATTCCTTTGATATTCCAAACAATGGATTCTTCATTTTTCCCTCCATTGTCTACATAGTAAGGAGCAAATAAAAGGAGGTTCCAAAAGGGTTCTTTGAGCTTATTTTTATAAAAACCGGCTTCATCTTCCAGGGCAGACAAATATTGGTTTCTGAAAACATTAATATTCTGGTATTTTTCCTGAAGGTTTGATGTTTTGAGTTTCCAGTTTTCTATATTTTTCTGATGATCTGCAGCACAAATAAAGCTTCCTTTTTCATCCACTTTTATTTCCACCGGATAAGTACTTTGTTCCAGTACATGCAGGATTTCCATGAATTTATTTTCTGATAGAAAAGGAGAATCTTCTACTTTTTCTATCAGCCAGCTTTTGGTGAGATCTTCATTTACCTTTTCCAGCAGTGTAATTTTAAAAGAAGAATACAATCTTTTTGCCTCTCCAAGCTGTATTTCAAGAGCATTTTCCACCTGATAATGATGGATTCCTGATGTATATTTCTGAAAAGGTTTTACTCTCGTTTCTACCATACTGGTTTTATTACCGTCTGTTATTTAAAAGCTACATTTTAAAAGTCATTCCACTCCCGATGCAGTTCACTAATTTTATTGATCATAAAATTGATTATCCATCCGGAAGCCAAACCGATAGACAAATAAATCAATGTTTTCAAACTAAAAACCGAGCTGAAAACAAATCCAGGACTTAAATGGTCTTCTAATAAAGCTGTATTAGCATTATCCACCATTGAGTCCCATATTGAGAATAATATACCTGTAAATCCTCCTGCAGTAACGATTCTTTTCTTCATTTTGGAATAAAATATTTCTTCATTAATTTTCAGTATAACCTGAATTGTATTACTATTATTTTTCTTCTTCTAAAAATCACAATACTTATAAAAGAATCATGTCTTAAAAAGGAATATATGCTCTTGCCAGAAATAAAAACTCAAGAAATATTATAATTCCGATGGTTATCTTCGATCTTTTCTCAATCATCAGTCTATTCCTTTTCAACTATTTCCTTTGGGATTATAGTTTTTACCCTTCTAAAATTCAGAATCCTCAACCTCTTTTCTTAAATATTGAAATGAAGTCCCGTTAGGATTATAAAGTTTGCAACAGAAGACTATTTTATATTTATAAAATCTTGACTCCAGATTTGACCTATTAATTTCCTTCGCTATATTTTTAGATTTTTTCTGTATTGAGTCGGCTTTTATTTCACAAAATTCTTTACTGTACAGGTACAAAGTATAGGTTGCTGTATCCTTTTTCATTTCTCTTTCAAATACAGGGGTACGTTCCACTTCCTGTAAATTATATTCCTTTTTAATCTTTTCAATTAACTTTTCATCTCCCATGCTTTCAATTCTGGGAGGACTTGAAAAATAACTTAACCAGGAAACAGCAAAAAATTTAATCCCAAAATATAATATGATGCAAATTATTACTGTTCCCAAAAACCATTTTAATGTCTTATTCATAATCTGTTATGATTTTTCGTATTCATTTTTTGCATACTCATGATAGGTTTGCTTGTTTTTATAAATTTTTATAAATTGTTTATTATGCTTCATCCCACTGCTTTTATAAATATTTACTTTCAATGGTACTGAGGTTGCTGGCCCAAGACCATCTGAAGGCATACGCTGATATACTGTTTCAGTACGGTTAAAGGTTAAAGTAATAACTTCAAGATCTTCAAACCAATCCCATACATATCCTTCCAACTTAGTATTAGCATGACCATATTGATCATGCCCCGGATTTTGCATTAAACCTGCGGCCTTAATACCTCCGATATAATCTCTGTCATTGAGGTTTTTATACATTAAAACGGGGTCCCAGCTGATATCTAGCTGATATGTTTTGTCTGGATAATTTGCAGAAAAACCAGAATTATCTGCAGGAGATAAATGCACTACCTTCTCAACATTCAGTTTTTTTTCTTTTAAAACACTTATCACACCTTCTGCAAATGCGCCTCCCATACTATGAGAAACAACCATTATCCTTCGGGAATCTTCAAAAATTGCTTTATAAAATTTGGATTGTTTATTATTAAATCTGGAAACTGCGAAATCCCTGCCATTAGCATATCTTTTATTTCCACTGCTAAAGGCTGTATCTGCTCCATTTAAAAAAAACACTTCTGAATCACTTCCAAAATATTGAATTGCTTTTGACCTTAAACTATTTCCCCAGTAACCAGCTAATGATTTTCCATCTGAAAATCCCAAGGCATCTTTTTGCAACCAACTTACATTCCAATATCCATTAACAAAAATAATAACCGGTGGTAAGATTTTAAAAGAAACTTCAGCTCTTACCTTTTCATCAGGAGATTTAAAAAATGCGTAAACATTTAATTTCTTTATATTTCTGTCTCTGGGAACTGTATAAGAAATTTTTTCCTCTCCTGTTACCTGAGAAGCATTAGCTAAAGGGGTGTCATCATACTGGATGGCCCACTTAAGACCTTTCAATTCTGATTTCGTAGGAGTTCTGCTATACTGTACTGCTTTAAAGTAATATTTAGCTCCTTTTTTTATAATCTTAACTTCTTTTGTACATTCTATATCTTCATAACATTTCACCGCTTTTACAAGCAATGACTGAGTTTCACTTTTCGCCTGATATTCATCAAATTTCTTTCCTCCTTTTTTCCCATAAAAGGTATTTTCCTGAGGAGATTTAAAATCTAAAGTACCGCTGGAAGCATCTTTCATGATCTGCTCTGCCTCTTTATAGGACTTTCCAAAGACATTCCGTATGATATTTCCGCCTTCGCCTGCCATATTACTGCATTTTTACCTGTTTACCACTATTGATAAGCACTTCCTTGGCACTTTCTACATTAATCGCATCTTTTGTGCTGATGTAAGAGCCCGCTTCCATATTCTCTGTAATATTTTTAGCAGTAGATTTTCTGCCAGCCTCTGCGGTTTCAATAATATTGCTTGCTGTCAGATTATAATCGTCATTAGCTGTTTCAGTGATGTCTTCTCCAGCCATAATATTTACATTTCTCTGGGCAGAAGCAATGATATTTTTCCCTGCATTGATCTGCACGTTTTCTCCTGCTGTAAAGGTGATATTTTTGGGAGCATTCACCACAATATTCCCTTTTCCGTCCATGAGGTAAGTATTTCCACTAGGATCTTCAATAAAAATACTTCCTTCCTGATCGTTAAAAATCACTTTATTACCACTTCTTGTCTGAATAGATTTAAGATGATTATTAATGCTTCCCCCCAATGCAACCTGTCCGTGGAACATTCCTCCCATTGCAAACGGAAAATCGGGATGATGGTATTCAAAACCGACCATTACCTGATCTCCTACTTCCGGTACCGCTACAAAACCTCTGTTTTGAGTGATCATATCTGTTCCTCCTGCATCAGGGCTCATCATTCTTATAAAATGAGTGGTATCCGGGTTTTTCTGCCAGTCGAATCTTACCTGTATTCTTCCCTGATTAAGGGGATCTGTATTGGAAATAACAGTGGCAACCTGAGGTTCGGCCTTAGGCTGTATAAAATCCGGTTTTGGCATAAAGCCTGTTCCTTCAGCAATCGCTTCAAAACTACCGTTATAATATCCTCTGGCATTGACTTCGTGACTCACTTCCGTAACCGTGATTTTTGTAAAGTAAGAAGTCTGACTGGTATCCGGTTTTCGCATTTCAATATCAGCAAGGCAACCTGGATACAGAAAGGGAACCGTAGTATTTCCTGCCACCGTAAATACTTCCACGGCAGCACTTCCGGCAGCACTTTTCTGAGAATCGCTTACATCCACAAACATATTGGCATTGATGGGTACGGGCGACAGCGAAGGTGTTTTAAAGATAGTGTTGTTAAGTTCATAGGCTTTTGAAGGGATTTCTCCCAGATGCCTGATATTATTTTGCGAACCCTCCATTTTAGTATTACTGCTGCTGTTATATCCAAAAAACTGAGGATTGGTATGAACAGCATTCAGCTCTACCTGAACATATGTTGCATTGCTTCCATAGACAAGACGGATCGGTTTTTCCGAAGGTGGAAGTTT
>CBFQYI010000111.1:0-11225 GCA_965720825.1 uncultured Chryseobacterium sp.
TGGTCGGTGTTAATAAGAACCCTAACTGGCAGATCAATTATGGTTCCGGAAAAGATGTAAGCGATGAAACGATAAAGGATTCCGGGGAACCTCTGGAGATAAAATGGTACAACGACAGTTATGTGGAAATACCCATTTATAAAGACTAAAGTCTTTTGTTTGAGCATTTTCACCCAAATGTTCTTAACAATCATTAACATCAAAATAAAAAATCATTACATTTGCTTTTTTTCAAATCAAATATAGTTATTGAATGAGTCAACTTTTTAGAAGAAAAATCTATTCAGATACAGATACTTCAACGGGACTTTTAAGAGTCTTAGGTGTATGGGACATTGTATTTTTTGGTATTGCGGCCATTATTGGAGCTGGAAGTTTCAGTAGTTTAGGAGAAGCCGTTTTCAGAGGTGGTCCCGGTGTTATTCTGCTATATTTGATCTGCGGTTTTGCCTGTGGATTTACTGCTTTATGCTACGCTGAATTTGCCAGCAGAATTCCTACCGCAGGTTCTGCTTACACGTATGCTTATGCCAGTTTTGGAGAATTGATTGCATGGGTAATCGGCTGGGCCCTGATCATGGAATATTCTTTCGGGAATATTTACGTAGCCTTTTCCTGGTCGGATTATTTCACCAGTTTCTTAGGACGTCTCGGAATGCATATCCCTGATTATCTGACCTGCAGCTATACTGAAGCGAGAAAAGCCGTTCAATATGGCTCTGAAAATAAAGAACTATTAAATGCCTGGAAAACAGCTCCATTAATCGGAAGTTTGAAATTCATTGTAGATATTCCGGCATTGGTTATTAATGGCTTAATTACATGGCTTTGCTACGTAGGCATAAAAGAAAGTAAAAATTTCAACAACTCTTTGGTTATCTTAAAACTGGGAGTCATTCTATTGGTTATTCTGGTTGGTTTCTCTTATATCAATACTGAAAACTGGACTCCGGTAAGTCCTACAACCGGAACACCATCTTTCATGCCGAATGGTTTTGCAGGGGTAATGAGTGCCGTATCAGGAGTATTCTTCGCTTATATCGGATTTGATGCTTTAAGTGTACTCTCTGAAGAGACCAAAGACCCGCAGAAGACCTTACCAAAAGGAATGATCATCTCTCTTGTATTATGTACAGTGATCTATATCGCTTTGACACTGGTATTAACAGGCATGGTAGATTACAAGAAATTTGACGGTGTTGGAGATCCTCTTTCCTTCATATTTGAAAAAACAAATGCCAATGTAGCCTGGATGGAACTTGTGGTTTCCTTCGTTGCGATTGTTGCCATTACTACCGTATTATTGGTTTTCCAGATGGGACAGCCGAGAATCTGGTATGCCATGAGCCGTGACGGACTGATGCCTGCAAGGTTTCAAAAGGTACATCCTAAGTATAAAACACCTTCTTATGCAACCATCGTTACAGGAATTGTGGTAGGTATTCCTATCCTGTTTACAGATAAAACGTTCATCCTTGATTTTACAAGTATCGGAACTATTTTCGCCTTTGTACTGGTGTGTGCAGGAGTACTTATGCTTCCGGCTAAAGAGAAAATAAAAGGTAGATTCCACCTTCCGTATGTGAACGGTAAAATCATTTTCCCTGTTATTTTCATTGGTAGTCTGCTGGTTTTCTACAAATGGCAGCCGGAGTTTTTTGATAATCTGATGAACTGGTCAGATCCTAAAGAAGGAGAATTCAGAGCTTCTATTTTCTTCTTTATTATCATCAACCTGATTCTATGTGTCGTAGCTTTTATCAAGAATTTATCATTAATTCCTTTGATTGGATTAAGTTCATGTCTTTATCTTCTTACAGGAATGAGCCATGAGAACTGGTTCTGGTTCGGAATGTGGTTCCTGATCGGTATGGTTATTTATTTCTGCTACGGATACAAAAACAGCAAGCTTGGAAAAGAACTAAAAGACAGCTAAATAAGCACTTAATAAATTGTGAAAAGGCAAAATAGCAAAGAGGTTAAACCTGATGGAGAGACTGATTAGCTATTTTGCTTTTTTGCTTTTTGGGGTTCTCTTAAAAATCGGCAGCATTATTGCTTTAACCTCAATAGAATCAATAAACTAGATCACCATGACCGAAAGAATCAAAACATACAGAGAGTTTTACCAGTTCTATCTTACTGAACATAGTAAAACAGGTACACGCATATTTCATTTTATCGGAACATTTCTCGTGTTTTTCGTTATATGGTATGTCATCAGTTCCGGAAAAGAACGATTTCTTTGGTACATCCCGATTGTAGGCTATGGATTTGCCTGGTTCAGTCATGCAGTGATTGAGAAAAATAAACCGGCAACTTTTAAATATCCTTTGTGGTCTCTGATTTCGGATTTCAGACTGTTTTTTGAGCTTTTGATCGGTAAGCAGAAATTCTTCACCTCCAATAATCAGCCTCAGAAACAGGAATAGCCTTGAGTTTCTTTTCTTTTTTTAGTTTTGAAGACGCAAGAATATTTCGACTTCGCACAATGTGAGATTTCTGCAAATGATACAGTATTATTTTTCTCGCAGATTATGGAGATTTCGCAGATTTTTTTAATAATATCTACCTGGTTTTCAAGATCTGTAGAGAATTTTAAAGTTTAGATTCCTTGCTTTGCTCGGAATGACAAAACAGGATTTTGAAATTTTATCGGAGATAAAATCTTTGCGCCTTAAAAGCATTCCCTCTAATAATACTTGCGCCTTTGCGTTTTCCAACCTTTACTTTTCGATTGAGATTGCTTCACCTTCGGTTCGCAATGACTATGCGTCGGTAGAGTTCTGTTTATTCTGATGAAGCTTCTTCCCTATCAGATATCCCAATGAAGGCAGAATAAATGATAATACCAAAGGAGCTATCAATGCAAGACCAGAACCATCAAGAACAACCGTTAACGGAAAAAGATATCCATTATAAACAATAAGTGCCAATGAAAAAATAACACTATCACTATTGTTTGTAGAAAGGATATTGAAATCACTTCCAAACTGATCAAACAAACCGGAACAAGCAAATAAAAATACATTCACAAAAAACACCCACAGAACCGTTCTGTAGATCATTCCTTTTTTTGCATTCAGATATCCTGCAAACATCAGAAAGAGGGATAGGATTCCGGAAACTACATAATCCAGACCGGACATTGCCACCTCATTTCCGGTTCTTCCAAAGAAATACATAGCATAGAGTACAATATTCAGAAGATAGATTACCGTTACATAATTCATACGTCAAAAAATTTACTATTTATCATCAATATTGTTTTTCAAGGATATCATAGTGAACGGTGTTTACTATTTTTTCAGCAAGAGCATCGCCATTCACTTTTGTCTTTTTAGGAATATAACTTGAAAAAGTGATCGTTTTATCATTATTCAAAGTCACTTCTACTTCTTCCAGAATGTTTTGGTCATCTACATAAAACTGGATTCTGTTTTCTACAATCCTCCAAAAAGAAAGTCTTGGTTCGGAAGGGCTGCAATCTCCTGTTTTTCCTTCTACATAATTGTAAATGGCAAAACCATCTTCCCTGATCGCGTAATTCCTCATCAAACGGCAGTTATCAAATTCTTTTACTACTTTCTTTTTCCCTTCATAAAATCCGGCTTCCTTCAGTTTCCAGAATCCTGTAACATTTTCTTTGGTTACATTCTGTGCTTTAACCAATGAGGAAACCACAATAAAAAGTCCCACAACCATTATCCTGTTCATATATAAAATTGTACTTTTAAATTGATTATCAATGAATATTATTAGAATAAAAAGTTACGGCGGGCGGCTTTGCCGCCCGCCGTAACTTTAAACTTTAAACTTTAAACTTTGAATTTAATGCTCTATTTAAATTTCTTCTTGAAGCTGAATTTAAGCATATTCATCAGTCCTGGTTCAATGATGTCTATTCCCAGTCCGAAATTACTGTCGGCAACAGTATGATGATCTGTTCTGAATTGTTCAAACTCACTTTGTGGAATTTCAAGATTGATCAGAGGATTATATTCAATATTCACACTTGCCCCGTTCTTATTCACTTTTTTGCGGCTTTTGTAGTCAAAATATGGATTCGCTATTGTACTTTCCTGAACCGTATATTTTTCTTCAGTATCAATTTTCTGATCTGTATGCAGGTTGATTTCATACCTCTCACTATCGAAATTATGCCAGAAAGGTAAATCTTTATGGATGAAATCTCTTGCACTTGCCTTGACTACATTTCGGTCAAAGTACATTAGAAAACGGTTTTTCTGTGGATCTACAAAATAAGGATTCTCAATGGCAGCGGTATACTGGATCTTCACTTCATTCAGTTTCTTATCATCACTTACTACATCAATAGCAGCATCTTTGAATACATTTCGGACATCTGTCCCGTTCCTGTCACCTGAATAATTAAGTGCATAGAAAAGGAAGCTGTTCCAGCTGTCTATAATTTCTCTTTTATTGGTACTTTTAAAATACCTTCTCATAGCGTTAGCTCTGTTTCCTTTATAAGTCGTTGACAGAGTAAGTTTTCCGGTATTGCCCTGTGCCGTTAAATCAACTCTTTCATTAATGCAGAAATAAGGGAATTTATACGATTTTCTCACCTGAAGTTCCTGATCTCTTTTCACTTCCAGATAATGCATAAAATAGATAAATCCTCTGTTTTCAATCAAACCGAATTCATCGCGAATGGTCGCATCAATGAAATATTCTCCGCCTTTATAATTTACTTTTACCACTACGTGATTGAAGTTTAATAATGAAGGAAGGTAGTATTTAATATAATAATCTGTATTAAAATTCACCAGCACTACAGACGCATCTACTCCTATATAATCAAGGATTACTTTTAACAAAACAGATTTTGCCTTACAGTCTCCCTGTTTATTTTCATAAGTTACTGATGGTTCCTGTGGTTTATGTCCATTCATTTCATCTGCGTTGAAGATGTAATAAATATGATTCTGAACATATTCTATGGCAAACTGCAGTTTTTCGTCCTGATCGGAAATAGCATCCAGTTTTTCAATCAGATTCGGAGCAAAATCCTTTAAGGAAGCTTTATTGAAAATCTCCTCATAGATCGGTACAATATAGTTGGAAAGATCTTTCCAATTGCTTTCTGTAGCAAAATCTACATAAGGAAAAATTTCACGCCCTGAATCTACAGGATTGATATAATTCTCTTCTTCAATGACAAACCGTTCTCCTTTTTTCAGGTGATTGATTTCCGGTTCAAGAACATTGCCCTGTTCATCTCTGAAAAATGTTTTTTTGTAAGCAATAGTTTGTTCACGCTCATTGATAAACGTGAATGTAAAACTGCCATAAGCCCAATAGTTATCCGGACTTACCCATACATATTTTGAGAATTCCTTTCTCAGAAAATCACGGTCTGTAAATTCTTTGATCCTTGAATCTTCTAAGATCAGAACATCATACAGTCTGAGATCTTTGATGGTAATATTAATTTTTTTATTACTACTCAGAACGCCTCCACTGCTCTGGTTTTCGCTGTCAAGAACTTTGATTTTCGTATCCGGAATTTTATCAATCAAAACTCCGTCTCTTAACACGCTGATCCTGTGAATCTGGTAGACTTCATTTTCCTCTACAATAACATCAGAAACAGAAGCTCTTTCCAGATTTCCCGGTTCGTTCAGAGTATAGGCCATGCAGACATACTCGCTGTTTTCGGTGTTGCTTGTGTAGTATTTTTTATCCAAAAAGTAGCAGTAATCACGACCTTCATCAATTTGTCTTTTGGCAAATTCGGAGTCTTTGATTCGGCTTTTTATTTCCTCATCCCCGATATTTCCTGCCCACATTTCAGGTTTTTGAATCCTGTAATTTTCAACTTGCATTTGATTATCCATGTTTATTTTAAAAATTATATTTTGGTTAGTGTTCTTAAGAAATTCAAATTAAATGATTAAAAAAGTAAAAAGCAATAGCAGAAGTACTACAATTCAGGAAAGCTAATTTCGGCATGGTAATTGCGAGGTATGGGGAAAATCAAGTTTATGAAAAGTATAGCAACAATTCTAAAAGGGGCAGCTCCTGCATTAGCATTATTCGCAATGACGCAATGTACAACCACAGCCAATGCATCCGCAGGTGATGAAAAAACTTTCATCGTAGGACCACAAACAGCAGATTGTACAGGAGTAGCACCTATGAAATGTCTGCAGGTAAAAGAAAATGGTTCCGGAAACTGGACGAATTTCTACAGCAATATCGAAGGATTTACTTATGAACCGGGGTATGAATATGTTTTAAAGGTAAAAACGGAAAAAATTGCCAATCCGCCAGCTGATGCATCTTCCATAAAATACACCTTGGTAAAACAGGTTTCTAAGACGAAAAAAGCTGAAATGGCAGCCAATGAAAAAACAATTATCGTTGGGCCACAAACCGTAGAGTGTTCTGGTGGAGCTGGCCGTATGCAATGCATGCAGGTAAAAGAAAGTGCTTCTGCAGACTGGACGAATTTCTACAGCCACATTGAAGGCTTTACTTATGAGCCGGGTTACGAATATGTTTTAAAAATAAAAACAGAAAAAATCGCTAATCCTCCGGCAGATGCTTCTTCAATCAAATATACATTGGTAGAACAGGTTTCTAAAACGAAGAAATAATAAATAAAAAACCGCTTCTGAAAATTCAGAAGCGGTTTTTTATTTTGCGGGAAGAATGAAGCTCGAAGTTACTTTTGGTCAATCCGGAAAAGTTAACAATTATATCTTCATTTTCCTTTTTATCTTAAAATCCGGTTTCTTTTTGAGGAGGATCAGGATATTTCCCTTTTGTAGCCTCTCCTACCGTGTTTGCTGTTGTCATCGCGACTACAAGATCATTCAGCATTCCGCTCGCGGCAGTAGGTGAATTAGGAAGAAGTACAAGATTACTTCTGTTACTTGCTCCTACCGAATGTAAAGTATCATAATGCTGTGTCACCACGATAAGCGCAGAGGCTTCATGAGAGTTGATATCCACATTATTCAGCATTCTTACAGACTCTTCAAGTCCTTTGGCAATTTCTCTCCTTTGATCGGCAATCCCCTGCCCTTGTAATTTTTTAGATTCTGCTTCTGCTTTTGCAACGGCTACAATACGGATTCTTTGTGCTTCGGATTCATATTCTGCCGCTGTTTTTTCTCTTTCTGCTGCATTGATTCTGTTCATGGCATGTTTCACCTGCTCATCCGGATCAATATCTGTTACCAAAGCTTTGATAATGTCATAACCATAACTGTTCATCGCTTCCTGAAGCTCACCTTTCACAGCAATTGCCACATCGTCTTTTCTTACAAAAACATCATCCAGTTTCAGCTTTGGAACCTCTGCTCTCACCACATCAAAAACAAATGAAGTAATTTGATTTTCAGGATTTTCCAAACGATAATAAGCATCTCCTACCTGACTTCTGATAACCTGATACTGAACAGAAATTTTCATTTTGATGAAAACGTTGTCTAGTGTTTTGGTGTCAATCATCACATCAAGCTGCTGAATTCTCAAATTCAGTCTTTTTGCAATCTGATCTATGATTGGCAACTTAAGATGAAGACCGGAATGTTTTACAGCACGAAATTTTCCAAAGCGTTCAATAATAGCCGCTGTTTCCTGCTTTACCACAAAAAACGAAGCGAATAAAATGATAAGCCCGAAGAAAATAACGGGCGCTAAATATATACCCATAGTTTTAATTTTTATTAATATGTCGTTACAAATCCTGTTTTGTTAAAAACATTTTTTGTGAGTGTTTGTTTAAATATAGGAAAAATAAATGTAAGATTCGGAATACAATTCACAGGAAATCAAGCATCAGCCAACGGATTTTTTTAAGGATTAAAACTATTCTGAAAAAGGCTTATTTTTGAATATTCATTACACATCATGGTTAATTCTAAAGAAATATTAAAGGATCACATTTCAAAATTTACTTCTCTCACGGAAGAGCAGCTGGATTATGTTTTTGGACATTTTAATCTGATTACTTTAAAAAAGGGACAAAGTCTGATTTCGGAAGGTGATTTTGTAAACCATGAATATTTTGTTCTGGAAGGCTGTTTGAAAGCATTTTATCTTAATGACAGCATGAAAATGTTTATCCTCCAGTTTGCCATGCCTACGTGGTGGGTGACAGATTTTGATGCACTTTACAGCAAAACAAGAGCAACCATAAATGTAGACTGCATCACCAATGCCACGATCCTCTCTATTTCCAACGAAGACAGGGAAAAAATCTGTAATGAAATTCATGAGGTTGAACATTTCTTCCGATGGAGAACCAACAAAGGGTATGTAGCCGCCCAGAAACGCCTTCTTTCTTTCATGAATAATGATGCCAAATTCCGGTATGAAGAACTTCTATCGATGTACCCTCAGTTATACAACCTGGTTCCAAAGCATCTGATTGCTTCTTATCTGGGAGTAACCCGAGAAACTTTGAGCAGGCTCCATCAATAATCAACCTCTTTAAAAATGATTGAACTCCTCCTCTATTTTGTGAGGTACATCACGTAACTTTTTCTTTTGATCGGCTGAACTTTGTGTCAATATTTAAACCCAATAAAAATGGACACAAAAAATTTTAAAGTCAATAAAGAAAACAGTACTATCGACTGGATCGGAAGAAAAGTAACCGGCGCTCACAATGGAACAATCGGTGTAAAAGAAGGAAACTTTATATTCGGAGAGGGAAAACCTATATCTGGAAAATTTACCATTGATACCCGCAGTATCAAAATTCTTGATATTGAGGATGCTGAAACCAATGCCCAATTTGCCAATCATCTGGCTTCTGATGATTTCTTTAATTCTGAACAGTTTCCTGAAGCTTATTTTGAAATCACACATGCTGAACCGCGTGATGAAAATCTCTATTATGTAAAAGGAAATCTTACCATAAAAGGGATTACCCATCCTATTGATACCAGCCTGGAGATTGTAAAAAAAGATAATACAGCTGTTCTTAAAAGCAAGATTGTAATTGACAGGACGAAGTTCAATATCAAATTCAGATCGTCTAATTTCTTTACCAATCTTGGTGATACACTAATCTACAACAATTTTGATTTAAACATTCATCTTGTTGCGGAAGCTTATTAATTCAAATAATATTAAAAATTTACCATTATGCCATTCATCAAAGTAGATGTGCTTCGCGAAGATCTTACCCGCGAAACGAAACAACAATTAATCAGAAAAATAAGTGAAGCTGTAACTTCAGTTTTGAATAAGGATCCTCATTTAACGCATATTGTGATCAATGAAATTGAAGATGATAACTGGGGATATGCCGGAGAACAGGTTTCAGCGTTAAAAGAACAGGGATTTTCAACAGAAAAAAAATAGATCAGTAATGAAAAAACAAACCGTAATTATAACAGGAGCCTCTTCAGGAATAGGATTGGAAACAGCCCGTTATTTCTTAGACAGGGGTGATCATGTCATCATTAATTCACAAACAGCCACCAAATTAGAAGAAGTTTTCCGTGAATTGGAAGCTGGAGAAAATCTGGCAATGGTTGCCGGAAATGTTTCAGACAAAGCAACAGGGGAAGCACTGGTAAAAACAGCTTTAGAAAGATTCGGATCTGTTGATGTTCTTATCAATAATGCAGGAATCTATGAGAACAAACCTTTCCTTGACGTTACCGAAGACTATTTGGATCGTTTTTTAACCACCAATTTAAAAGGAACATTCTTTACTACGCAGGCTGTCATTCCTCAGATGATCAAACAAAAAGACGGTGTGGTGATCAATGTGGGAACGCCATTGGTATATCATGCGATTGCAGAATCTCCTTCTACTGCACCTATTTCGAGTAAAGGAGCTATTCACGCACTGACTTTACAACTGGCTGCAGAGTTTGGAAAAGATAATATCAGAGTCAATACCGTCGCTCCAGGATTGATCAGAACTCCGATGCATGGTGCAGACCTTGACAATAATGCAGGACTTCACTTAATCAACCGTATTGGAGAACCTGAAGAAGTTGCTCAGATGATTCACGCGATTGCCAAGAACAAATTAATCTCTGGAGCCATCATCAATGTTGACGGAGGAATGGGTGCCGGGCATCATTTATCATGAAACTATCATTAATTATAGCATGGCTGCTCAGCTTTCCGTTGAGTGGCCTTGCACAAAATCTAAAGGATATGAAAACCTATCAGACCTCAGAAACTGAAATAAGAAATGTCATAGAGAATTATTATTTCAAAGGAATTTATGAAGGAAATACCGAACTTCTTACCAAAGCTTTTTATAAAGACGCTTTACTTTTCGGAGACGTTAACGGAGTTCCGTATTTCAAAACTGCAGAGCAATATATTGAAGGCGTTGGAAACCGTGTAAGTCCGGAAAAATCCGGAAAGGGTTTTAAAAGTGAAATTATTTCCATTGACATCATTAATTCAATTGCTGTTGCAAAATTAAACGTCAGAATGTATGATTTTAATTATTATAATTTCATAACTTTCAATTATATCGATGGACAATGGCTGATTGTTAACAAGACATTGACCAATGTACAACCTTAATTCAGATTTTTAATTACAAACAGTACAATTATGTGGAATAAAAATAGAATTACGGAATTATTGGGAATTGAATATCCTATCCTGCAAGGGCCTTTTGGTGGAGGTCTTTCTACCGTTGAACTTACAACAACAGTAAGTAACCTTGGCGGATTGGGAGGTTTTGGAGCCTATACTTTGTCACCACAGGAAATCTATGACACTCACAAAGCGATACAATCCAAAACGGAAAAACCTTACAATCTCAATCTCTGGGTAAGTGATCACGATATCATTAACAAAGAACATACAAAAAAGCAATATCAAAAGACGGTTGAGACTTTCCGACCTTATTTTGATCTTTTGCAAACAGATATTCCTTCACCACCACTCTCTTTTGAATCAAGATTTCAAAATCAGCTGGATGTGGTTTTGGATATAAAGCCTAAAGTTTTCAGCTTTATGTTTGGACTGCTTGGTGAAAACCTCATCGAAGATCTTCATCGCCAGGGAACGATTGTTCTTGGAAATGCTACGACACTGGATGAAGCTGTTGCTCTGGAAAAAACAGGCGTTGATGTTATTGTAGCTTCCGGTTTCGAAAGTGGTGGTCACAGACCTTCGTTTCTGGATCAGGCAGAACTTTCTACAACGGGAACTTTTGCTTTGATTCAATTAATTAAAGATCGGGTAAAAATCCCTGTGATAGCTGC
>CBFQYI010000112.1:0-11224 GCA_965720825.1 uncultured Chryseobacterium sp.
AAATATTTTCGTATTGGGTTGTCCCAAAATGAGCGCTTTTGGTAATCAATAATGCATCATGATCATCTCGGGGAACTTTTTTAACGTATCTGTACGTTCTTTTTAAAGTGAATGAAGAAGTGTTTTTATGAAAATCGCCAATGTAAGTGGGATTATTATTGTTATTCTCTTTGATCATTACAGAGTCATTTGCGACGGTAAAACTGTAAGTGAAATCTGTAGTTGAGGTTTCTGATACTAACTTGATGGTCTTGTTTTTAAGATCAAGGCTTATTTTTTCCCAGGCAGGTTCCTGATACAGACTCCAGTAATTGTTGAGATAAGATTCATCCGGAGTAGATTTTTCTCCTTTTGCCCCCTGATACAAAACTGTATTTTTTACAGCATAGCTTTTAAATTGAAACTGGTAAATATTTTTATCAACAGGTCTCGGATCATCAATCGTACTGTCATTATTCTCACATGAGATCAGCGATAACGATAACATCGCAATATAAAATGGGTATTTCATCGGTACTTTTTACAAAAATAGGGCTTTTGCACGGACTGGTGAAATAGAATAGGATGAAACTTCCCTTTAATAGGGCTCAAAAGTAAAAAAACGAAAAGGTGAATAAACAAATTTACCTTTTCGTTTTTTGATTTGATTTATTTTCCAAAATACATCTGATCCTGCTTCTGCTGATCATTATAAATGATCTGGAAGCTTACAGGCATATATTGGTAAAGAAGTTTCCAATGTTGGATTTTTGCATGTTTTTTAAAGCTTTCGAAAGATCTTACAAAAAGGTTTTCAATCATGGTTCTTACATAAGAATTCCCGTTTCTGTAAATCCAGTCCATCAGCTTGATATGATGGGCAATGATATTGATCTTAGATTCCTGCAACAGGTTCTTCAGATAATTCACGGTAGCCTGCATGATCCCCGCGAAATTGTCCTGTACAGACAATTGTGTAATCTCATTGCGAAGTGGCGGATAGAAAAATTTTAAGTATTCAACAGCTATTTTTTGATTAATAGTTTGCATTTGTACTTTCATCATAATTAAGAATTTTTCAAACACTTTATATTGCAGCGAAATGTATACCAAAATTTAAAGGCAGGCCGCAAAAATAAATACTCCTACGATCACTGCAATGTGAGTAAGTAATATCTCTGCATTGTGTCTGTTAGTCGTAGTTTTCCAGGTTTTCCAATCTGAAATTCTTCTGATCTTGTTTTTCATAATCTATTGATTGTGAGTTATTTTGATTTTTGTTTAATTTAAACACTTTGTAATGAAACGGATAAAAAATGTAATAAAACCTTTATATACCGTGACTGTAAATTTGTCTCGAATACACCTTCTGAAGGTTGGCAGAAATGTGACTAAAAATCACTTTTCTGTGTTCCTCAGTGCAGAAAGCGGTACAATTGTCCAGCGAATAGATAAAAGTAGTTTCAATAGCATTCTTTAGTACCGTATCTCCGTCAGTGTATATTTTGTCCATTTTTTGTAAACTTCTGAACAGCAGATTTCTGTCATTCTGGCGGATCATATTTTTAATACGTTCTGTAAAAGTCCGGATAATGCTGTATGAGTTTTGAATTTTAATTTCTTTTACTTCCTTTTCAAAGTCAGGAATCACATCGGTGATTTCCTTTACGGCTTGCAGATAGTTCATAATAGTATATTTTAATTGTGATTGTGTTCAAGCATTTTGATGATGGCACCAAAGATGAAAATGGTTAAAAAAGCGAGAAAAAGCATATGATAAGGCTTCAGCCATTTTGGAGTAGCCGGGCCTTTGCTTTTTAATCTTCTGAGCTTGTCAATTCTGTTCAATGTTTTTAAGTCCATTTTTCCATGTTTTCAAATGATGATGCCAATGGTATTCCGTTGAAAATGGAATTTATTTAAAGTATTGATATATAGTATATTGATGTTTTTTGGTTGAATTTTTAAATCAAAAAAGCCTGTCAAAATGATAAGGTTTTTATCAATTTGGAAATGAAAGACAAAGACTTATGTTACCTGTCACCACAAATGAATGACTGAGAATTCCCCTCCCTTGGAGGGGTGGCGAAAATTCAAAGAATTTTTGACGGGGTGGTTAAAAGAGAGTAGTATAAAATGACATTTTTTAAGTTTCGCAGTAAGGATAAGAATGAATATCTTTGCAGTCCAAATATTCAGAAAAATGTTTTCAAAAATAATAGTACACAGAGTCGGAAATAAGATCAACGGAGATTCGCTGACACTTTCCCAGGAGGAATTGAAGCTGGAAGAAGGAATGGCAGAAATGCTTGAAGACTACTTTTTAGGTTCTTTTAAATCGGAAGAAACCTTCCATTTTTACAGTGACACATATCTGGTCAATAATCCGGTGTACAGTGCTGTATCAGAAATTTTTGATGACAAAGCAAAGTTCATCTGGGAATCTGAGAATATTGCAAAACATCTTTTTGAAGCGGCAGAAAATCCAAGAGTTCAGAGCGGTGAACTTTTCATTGTTCTTTTTGAAGATGAAAGTGATCGTCCTGACAGAGTGGACAAAATCGGGATCTTTAAAACAGAGAAGAGAGAATCTTTCCTGAAAATCAATCCTGCAGAAGAAACATTTGATATTGAGAAAGATCAGGGAATCGGTTTATCTAAAATTGATAAAGCGGCCTTGATTTACAACAATAATAAAGAAACAGGATATGTACTTTCCGTAGTTGACAACAACAAAAACGGAGATATGTATTACTGGTTCGAAGATTTCCTGAAAGTAAAACAGCGTGATGATGAATATTTCCACACGCAGGAAGCTTTGATGGTGTATAAAGATTATATCACAAAACAACTTCCTCAGGAATTTGAAGTTTCCAAAGCAGATCAGGCTGATTTCCTGAATAAGTCTATCAATTTCTTCAAAGAAAAAGAAGAATTTAAGCTGGATGAATTTGCCAGTGAAGTATTGGGTGACGAACATGTGATTGAAAGTTTCGTGAACTTTAAAACGGACTACGAACAGGACATGCAGGTGAATATTGCTGAGGAATTCCCTATCAGTGAAGCGGCGGTAAAAAAGACTCAGAGACACTTTAAAAGTATCATTAAACTGGATAAAAACTTCCATATCTACATCCACG
Source organism: uncultured Chryseobacterium sp. (assembly GCA_965720825.1). GTDB lineage: Bacteria > Bacteroidota > Bacteroidia > Flavobacteriales > Weeksellaceae > Chryseobacterium. The sequence goes on from CBFQYI010000112.1 coordinate 3,120, forward strand.
GAGACCGACAAAAAATCGAAATGGGTGAAGATGATAAAGGAAAATACTACAGACTTTATTTCGAAAAAGAGGTATAAAAAAGAAGTCGGTCATTCCATTATAATATCATAACTTTATCAGACCACACAAAATAACAGTTATGAAATTCATGATCATTTTCTGGGCCGTCTATATCCTTTTTTTCTGTATACCTTTTCCGATATTCATTTATATGATGACTTCGGAAGTAACAGCAGAACCGAGAAATTCATTGGCCGTGAGCTATGGATATCTCGGTTTTTCTTTGATGGTATGGGGCTATATTCTTGTTTACTTTGTTAATCATCTTTTTTTCAAAACCCTTAAAGAAAGAAATACCATTCAGTCTATTCTTAGAAACGGTATTCCAAGAGAGTCAAAAATTATCGATTATAAGCTTCTGAAATATGATCCGAAATCCAATATCAACATTATTGAGATTGTTCTTTCTTTTGCTAATCTGAGGAATGCTCAGATTGAACACAAAATGATGTTTCATGATACAAAACCACTGGAGAAAAGATTTGATACAGGAAATGCCGTTAAGGTTTTACTCAATCCCAATACCACACAAAGTCCTTATTTTATGTTAGCCGGCCAGCAGACCCAATTTAATTCTTCAGGAATGATGCTTAGAGGTATATTTATCGTACTGATGCTTGCTTATGTGATGGGACTGTATTATTACTTCTACACCAAAGAATCTTTCGGTTTTGGATGGAGGTTTCTCACCTTTATGCACCCGATTATTTTCAGTGGTGTGATGATCCTTATTTTTGTATTGATTTTCCAGTTTATTTTCGGAAAATATTTTAAGAATGAAAAAGATGAACGTCTTATGTTTACGGGACGACATGCTAAAGCCAATATCATCAATGTAAGCCAGACAGGCCTTACGGTGAACGATCAGCCACAAATTATGTTTCAGGTAAGTTTCAAAGATTTCAGAGGTATTGAACATATTGCTGTTTACAAGAAAATCGTAAGCCTTTTGAAACTTTCTTCCATTCCTCAACAAGGAACTATTGAAATTATGTATGACGAAAACGATCCGAAGAAGATAATGATTCCTAAAGGCGTCTAAAGTAGGAATGAAACATATTAATTCACTTTTTGCTCTTTTGCCTTATTCATTATTCAGTACCTTTGCCTTCTTACCTAAATCATATGAAAACAACACTTGTCGATTTAACAAAACCCATTCAGTATAATGCAGGAGACCCATGGTTCATGCGGGTGAAGATCAAACATAAAGCCCATAGAAAATCACATTGGTTGATTCGTCTGGCATTAAGACTTCCGTCAAGGCTGTTTCCTAAAAACTGGATAGGCTGGGCAGATGATACCATCAAAAATATGGGACTTCATGCCACCACTCATATAGATGCTCCTTGGCATTATGGACCTGTCGTAGAAGGAAAACCTGCTAAAACAATAGACCAGATTCCGCTGGAGTGGTGCTACGGAGACGGAATTGTGATCGACTGTACTCATAAAGAAGATTTTGTTGCTATCACGATAGACGATTTGAAAAAAGATCTTGATAAAAACGGAATTACCATACAGGAAGGAAATATTGTATTGATCAGAACTGATCGTGATAAAATGATGGGCACTCCGGATTTCGTAGAAAAAGGAACGGGAATGAGTAAAGAAGCTACAGAATGGCTGATTGACCAAGGCGTAAAAGTAATGGGAATCGACCAATGGGGCTGGGATCTTCCACTAAAATATATGGCTCAGAAAGCCAAAGAACTTAATGATCCGGAATTCTTCTGGGAAGGGCACCGCGTAGGAATTGAAAAAGAATATCTGCATATCGAACAGCTTACGAATCTAAGTGCATTACCTCCATCCGGATTTAAAATCTGTGTGTTTCCACTAAAAATTGTAGGGGGTTCTGCTGCTCCGGCAAGAGTAGTGGCGATGATGGATGCCTAAAAAGAAAAAAAATCACTAACAAAAAACAAAAGGACGAATTTGAAGATTCAAATTCGTCCTTTTTATGTATTATATTTCTTTTCTCAGGTTAATTCTTCTTTCTGAAAAATAAAGCTCTGTTATACTCAAAATTCATTCTGGCGATATTCAGGACAGAAATTCCTTGTGGACATTCCACTTCACAGGCTTCCGTATTGGAACAGTGCCCGAATAATTCTGTATCCATTTGGGCAATCATGTCCAGCACTCTTTTGTTTCGTTCTTCTTTTCCCTGAGGAAGAAGCGCCATGTGAGTGATTTTTGCAGAGGTAAACAAAGCTGCACTTCCATTTTTACAAGTGGCAACACAAGCTCCACATCCGATACACGCTGCAGAATCAAAGGCTTCTTCAGCTGTCTGGTGAGTCACCGGAATAGCCGTCGCATCAGGTGCCTGACCTGTATTGACAGATACAAAACCTCCTGAAGATATAATTCTGTCAAAAGCAGAACGATCTACCTTTAAATCTTTTTTTACCGGAAACGCTTCAGCTCGGAATGGCTCTATCAGAATCGTTTCCCCATCTTTAAAAGAGCGCAAATGAAGCTGGCAGGTGGTCGTATTTTTTAAAGGACCATGGGCAATACCGTTAATCATCATACCACATTGTCCACAGATCCCTTCACGGCAGTCATGATCAAATTCTACAGGCTCATCTCCTTCAATGATCAGTTTTTCATTTAAGGTATCCAGCATTTCCAGGAAAGACATATGGGAATTTAATCCTTTCAGGTCATAACCTACCAGTTTTCCTTCACTTTTTCTGTCTTTCTGTCTCCATATCTTAAGATGTAAATCCATAATTTTTTGTTTTTTATTTGTAACTTCTTACCGTTGGCTGAATCTCTTCAAAGATCAGAGGTTCCTTAATCAGTTCAGGTTCTCCATTTTCCCCTTTCCATGCCCAGGCAGAAATAAATTGGTATTCCGTATCATTTCTCATGGCTTCTCCATCGGGAGTCTGAAATTCTTCTCTGAAGTGAGCACCACAGGATTCGTTACGGGTTAAGGCATCATAGCACATCAGTTCTCCTATTTCGAAATAATCGGCAACACGGCCTGCTTTTTCCAGCTCGGTATTCATTTTATCTTCCTGTCCGGAAACTCTTACGTCTTTGTAGAATTCCTGTTTCAGTTTTCGGATTTCCTGAATGGCGTATTTCAGTCCTTCTTCATTTCTGGCCAGTCCACAATAATCGTACAGGAGTTTTCCTAATGTTTTGTGGAAGTAATCAACAGTTTTGGTTCCTTTGATATTGATAAAACCATTAATCTGATCTTTCACTGCGTTTTCCGCCTGTTCAAATTCAGGAGTATCCGGTGAAATTTTCCCGGTATGAATTTCATCAGCCAGATAATTGGCAATTGTGTAAGGAGCAATAAAATATCCGTCTACAGAAGCTTGTAGAAGTGAATTAGCTCCTAATCTGTTGGCTCCGTGATCGGCAAAATTAGCTTCACCCAACGCAAACAATCCCGGAACAGTAGTCATCAGCTCGTAATCTACCCAAAGTCCACCCATTGAAAAGTGAGCGGAAGGGGAGATCATCATAGGTTCTTTATACGCATCATATCCTGTTATTTTAAGATACATATCGAATAAGTTTCCATATTTTTCTTTAATCTTATCTTTTCCCTGTTCCTGTATTGCTTTTGAAAAATCAAGATATACGGCATTTTTCAAAGGTCCGATTCCGAAACCTGCATCAATTCTTTCCTTGGCGGCACGGGAAGAAATATCCCTTGGAGCAAGGTTTCCGAAAGCAGGATATCTTCTTTCAAGGTAATAATCTCTTTCATTTTCCGGAATGTCATTCGGTGGTCTGTTTTCACCTTCTTTTAAAGGAACCCAGATTCTTCCGTCATTACGTAATGATTCAGACATTAAGGTCAGTTTAGACTGATAATCTCCGGACTGTGGAAGGGAAGTAGGGTGTACCTGAATCCAGCTTGGGGAAGCCATTAAAGCTCCTTTTTTATGAGCCCGCCAGATTGCAGAACCGTTACATCCCATGGCAAGAGTAGAAAGGTAATAGATTTTTCCGTAACCTCCCGTTGCCAATATTACAGCATGTGCTGCGTGTCTTTCAATATCTCCCGTGTCTAAATTCCTTACGATAATTCCTCTGGCTTTACCATCAACAGTAACCAGATCCAGCATTTCGTGTCTTGAAAATAATTGTACAGAACCTTTTCCGACCTGTCTCATCAACGCTTGATAAGCACCTAGAAGAAGCTGTTGTCCCGTTTGTCCTCTTGCATAGAAAGTACGGCTTACCTGAACGCCTCCGAAAGAACGGTTGTTCAGATATCCACCATATTCCCGCCCAAAAGGGACACCTTGCGCTACAGCCTGATCGATAAGGTTTAGAGAACATTCTGCCATTCTGTAGACATTGGCTTCCCGCGCTCTGAAGTCTCCTCCTTTCAGGGTGTCTACAAACATTCTGTACACGCTGTCACCATCGTTTTTATAGTTTTTGGCGGCATTCACACCACCTTGTGCTGCTACAGAGTGTGCTCTTCTCGGGCTGTCCTGAAAACAGAATGACTTCACATTATATCCCATTTCTCCCAAAGAAGCTGCGATTGAGCTTCCCGCCAGACCTGTTCCTACCACAATCACATCCAGCTTTTTACGGTTGGCAGGGTTAACGAGTCTTGCTTTCTTTTTATAATTTTCCCATTTATGTTCTAATGGGCCTTGTGGTATTTTTGAATCTAAAATCATGACCGTTCTGTTTAATGATAAGTAAAGAATACATACACCGGCATCAATGCAAAACCTACACAGATAATGATTGAATAGGCAATCCCGATAGTTTTGAACCATTGTACGAACTTAGGATGATATAATCCCAGCGTTCTTACAGCACTATGGATCCCATGAATCAGATGATAACATAAAGCGATCATTGATAAAACGTAAATGATAACGTACCACCATTCTTTAAAGACATTCACTACCAGAATGTAGAGGTCTTTATTTCCGTTTTCATCCAAAGGAGGATTTCCGAATTTATAGATATACCAGAAGTTCTGGAAATGGATCACCAGGAAAATCAGAATTAATGTTCCAAGGATTCCCATGTTTCTGGAAGCCCATTTACTGGCTCTTCCACGTCCGTCCGTCTGGTAACCACCTCCTGATTTTTTATTTTTTAAAGTAATCATAAGTCCGTCTACAGCATGCAGAATGATACTGGCATACAAAACGTAAGAGACTATTTTGATAATGATATTTCCTGATAAAAAATGCGAATAGGCATTAAATTGCAGGTGTGCCTGTTCCTGTGGAAGAAAAAGCTGAAGATTTCCAAGGAAATGAATCAACAGGAAGAATCCCAAAAAGAGTCCTGTAAGGCACATCAGCATTTTTCTTGACAGTGTTGATAACATATTTTTGATTTAATGATTAATAATATCCTAAGACTTTCATCCACAATCCTCCTACAACCATATAGATGATCAATAGAACGATTCCTATTTCCAGACCTCTTACCCACCAGGCTTTCAGGTCAACATATCCACTTCCGAAGAATACTGGAGCCGGACCGTGACCGTAATGAGTAAGTACTCCATAAATAGAACCCATGAAACCAAGCATCATTGCCAGTAACATTGGAGGAATTCCTAAAGAAACCCCTACACCCAGCAAGGCTGCATACATAGCGGCTACGTGAGCCGTAGCACTTGCGAAAATATAGTGACTGAAGAAATACACTATGATAATAACCGGAAAGGCTACCTGCCAGCTCAAACCACCAATCTGTATTTTGATAAGGTTACTGAACCATCCAATGAAGCCCAATTCATTTAAAGAACTTGCCATCATCACCAATACGGCAAACCAAACAATAGTATCCCATGCTCCTTTTTCACCTTTTACATCCTCCCAGGTTAATACTGAGGTTAGTAGTAATAATGTTAATCCGATAAATGCTGTAGTAGTGGCATCAATAGAAAGCGCTCCACCAAATATCCAAAGGGCTAACAGAATGAAGAATGCAAGCAGCATCAACCATTCGTTTCTTGAGATAGGGCCCATTTCTTTTAATTTCTGAGCGGCCATTTTCGGAGCATCACCTGTTTTCTTCAATTCAGGCGGATATAATTTGTACAGTACCAAAGGAACGACAAAGAATGCTACCGCACCGGGAATAAAACCAGCTGCTGCCCATGACATCCAGGTAATATCAATACCGAGGTTGGCCGCAAACTTCTGACACATCGGGTTACTGGCTGTCCCGGTAAGGAACATGGAAGAAGCGATGAGGTTCATGTAATAACTGTTCAAAGTCAGGAATGAACCTAATTTTCTGTGGGTTTCCGGTTTTTCAGGAACGGAATCAAAGCTTATCGCCATAGATTTCATGATCGGGTAGATAATCCCACCACCTCTTGCGGTGTTACTCGGAATAGCAGGCGCAAGACAAACATCGGCAAGTCCTAATCCGTAAGCCAGTCCCAGTGAACTTTTACCAAAGACTCTGATGAATAAAAAGGCAATACGGTTTCCTAATCCTGTTTTAATAAATCCTCTGGCAATAAAGAATGAAATCCCGATTAACCAGATTACTTTGTCTCCAAAACCGGAAAGCGCTTTGGTAATAGATTTTCCGGCATCTCCCGGAGCAACTACCTGGGTAAGGGCTGTAAAACCAATGGCCATCATACACATGGTACCCATTGGTGCTGCTTTAAGAATGATTCCTAATATGGTTGCCGCAAAGATGGCAAACAGATGCCATGCATTCTCTGCAACACCCTCCGGAGCAGGAATGAACCATATAATCAACGCAACAACAAATGTGATCGCTACGTTTTTAATATTAATTTCTTTCATGATACTAACTATTTAATCGTTAAAATCTACTCTGAACCTGTACAATGAATAGATTATTGTTGTATTGTGATGTGTTTTCTACCTGATGTTTGTAGCGGTCAAATTGTACACCCAGCTGAATTCTTGCCCCGTAATTTTTCAGGAATTCCAATCCGAACATCGGAGTGATTGTTTGTCTTGGGTTGGAAGCCATTCTGAAATTGGTATCAAGATATTCATAACGGCAGGATAATTCGAAGGCACTGAGATTTTTATGGTTGATCTCGTATCTTAAATTCGGAAGAAAATAAGCCCCACGGATCAGATATTGGTCGGGATTATCAGGACGTAATTCAGGTGCAATGGAATTGTATAGAACGTGGTTAGTTGCCTGTTTGGCTTCCAGCTGCATATCAAGACTCCATTTTGGATCAAACTGGATCAGAGAACTCAAATCTACGCCAAGAGCATATACTTTTTTGCTGAAAACTTCTCCGGTACCTCCGTTCAAGCCTACATTGAAGTGGTATTTTTTTGATAATCCGAAAACCAGACGGGTAGAATACTGTTTTCCGTTGTCATTATCATTGATCTGGTTTTTTCCATTTCCATTCACTACTGAAACAGCATATTGGAAAGGAATTTCTCCCAGTTGAAGTTGTCCTGTAGCAGACATCCCGATCTGGAAGCTTGTCCAGCCCAGTTTTCCGAATTCTGTGTACTGATTAGACCAGTCTAAAGATTTAATAATGTCAATAGGATAGGTCTCTTCAATACCGAACCAAGGTCTGAACTGTCCTACGGTAATTGCTAATTTGGGATTGAAGGTATACTTCAGGTAAGCATTTTCAAGAACTCTGCTTTTAGGATCATTTTTGAAATCAGCAAGGTTAGCCAAAACAACAACTTCCGTACGTTTACTGATCTGGGCCCGAACCTGAACCCTCATGTATTTGAGCATGAAATTATTATCCGTTCCGGAACCGTCGGTGTGATGAAGTCCGTTAACATCTACATCTTTACTCATTCCTACAAGGTAACGTGCCTGAAAAAGGCCTTTGATCTGCAGTTGCGGATATTTTACATTGTCTTCTTCCTGTGGAGGAGGTGTGGTCTTCAGAGAATCCTGATTTTGCGCATAAGCTGATAACCCACAGGCCAGCATGCACAGGATCAGGCTTTTCTTTTTAATCGAAAAAAAGGCCATATCTATTTTTGTTTTTTTATTGTGAACTCTATTTTACCACAACTGCTTACCCATCCCGTCAAATCATAATGGGG
>CBFQYI010000113.1:0-11215 GCA_965720825.1 uncultured Chryseobacterium sp.
CATAAAATCAGAAGCAAAAACAGCTGCCAAAGTCCCGATTCCATAGGTAATGAGACCATATTCCAATGATTTTTTCCTTCCGATCCTATCACATTGAATGCCCCAGAATGCTACACCCATTGCAAATGCAATAAAATATAAACTGATCGTTAAGGTAACTGATTCTTCATTCACTCCAAACTTTTCCTGTACCATAGGCAAGACAGGGCTGTAAATAGTTTCTACAAACTGAGGAAGCATCACAAGTAAAGTCAGCAACCAGTTTGGATTTGTCTTTTTCATTTTTTTTTCTGCAAAGTTTCCAAAAAATCCATGTATATTTATAATGATATAAAAACAAAAAATATCAAAAATAGGACATGGCTATACTTGAACAAAATGAAAGCTTTAATGCAGATACTCTTCACGAAAAAGTAATTGGAATAGCTTCTGATATGGTATTGCATGATTCCGGTTTTCACTTTCATAAAACAAAGTCTCAGTTGTTGTATGCACCATCAGGTTGTATGACAGTGACTACTTCCGACAGACAGCTGGTTCTTCCTCCGTTCAGAATGCTTTGGATTCCTGCCCATGAAGTTCATCGTGTGAATTTCAGGAATATTGTCGCCTATAGATCCATTTATTTTGATGAAGATTATTCCCAAAACTATATAAAATCGGATCTGAAAGTTCTTCATGTCAATGCCTTGTTAAAAGAAATTATAGAAAGGATTTGTTTTTGGGAATGGTCAGCTCTCAAAAATGATCAAACTAATCTTTTAAACGTGTTCTGGGATGAAATGCAAAGGGCTCCGGAAGAAGAACTTGAACTTAAAATGCCGCAGGACAGACGTTTTAAGAGAATCGTTGAAGAGTGGACGCTACGTCAGTCTATACCTCCAATGTTGAAAGATCTTGCAGAAAAAACCGGAGCAGTGGAGAAAACGATCAGTCGTATTTTTAAAAAAGAAACCGGACTGTCTTATCAGGATTGGAGACAGCAATGGAGGCTGCAACGGTCTATTGAGCTTTTGGTGGAAGGCAATTCAATAGGAGAGGTGTCGCATATCCTTGACTTTTCATCAGACAGTGCTTTTATTGAGTTTTTCAAAAAACAGACAGGCTCAACACCTTTACAATATCTTATGAAGAATGAATAGTCTTTTTGCGGCTGATAAAAAGTACTGATTATCAACCTTGACAGGGTTGATGTAATAATACAAAATTCCAAAAACGGCTTTTGCTCAAGAATTTCAACGTATATTTCTTGTCCTATGAAAAGTCTGATTCATAGTAAATTTCATAAAATTGTATTACCTAATACACTATTTTATGAAAACGATGAATACCAATAACGTTGAGAATTACATACATAGAATTGAGATCAACACTACTGCAGATAAAGTGTATCATGCTTTGACTCATGAAATTCCTTTTTGGTGGACTGAATGGTTTGAAGGTTCATCTTCGGAGGTTGGAAATCTTTTTACCATAAGATTTGGAGATCACATTCACAAAACAATGCGTGTGAAAGAATTAACCGCCAATGCAAAAGTTGTATGGTTGGTTGAAGACTCATTAATTGCTCTTCCCGATTTAAAGAACCAAACAGAGTGGATCGGGACAACAATTGTATGGGAAATAGAGGAAAAGAAAGGTTTAAGCCAGATAAAACTTACTCATATCGGTCTGAACCCGGCTATTGAATGTTATGAGATCTGTTCAAATGGTTGGCTGCAATTTATAGGCAGTCTGAAAAAATTTCTGGAAACCGGAGAAGGAGCTCCCTATAAAAAGTAAAAATAATTAAACAAAAAAAAAGAGACTGTTTACATGTAAACAGCCTCTTTTTGTATTTATTGTTGTCTGAATTATTTCTTCTTGTAAGCAGCGTCTTTGATTCTTGCTTTTTTACCTCTAAGGTCTCTGAAGTAGTAAATTCTAGCTCTTCTAACTCTACCTCTTCTATCAACTTCGATTTTTTGAAGTGCAGGCATGTTAATAGGGAATACTCTTTCTACACCTACATCACCACTCATTTTTCTGATAGTGAAAGTTTTTGTAGAACCAGTACCTCTTAATTGGATAACTGTTCCTTTGAAGAACTGAGTTCTAGTCTTTTGTCCTTCTTTAATTTCGTAATACACAGTAATTGTATCACCTGCTTTGAATTCAGGGAATTCTTTTTTCGCAATGTACTTGTCTTGTACGTACTTTAATAAATCCATTATTAATAAAATAAAATGTTAAAGCTAAGCAACTTACACGTTCTTCGTCAGAGGTTGAATAACAGGTTGCAAATGTACAAAATAGTTTTTGAATACACCAAATATTTAATGTGCTAAAAACTATAATTTTTTCATTCCGGTTTTGCCAAAAAATTAACGGTTTCTTTAAAATACGATCAGACAGAGTTTATATGGGAATTCTACTTTTGCCCGAAGTAAAAAATCCGGATAACGGTTTTTTAAATTCCTGATTCACAACTTAAAAATATATGTTACTTTAAAACTTAAGCTACTATGAAACATTATTTCTTCTTTTTTTGTTTCGCGGTCCAGATGGCTTTCGGGCAGGCTTTGTATCCTTATTTACAAAATCCCACCCCGAATTCTATGATCGTCAATTGGAAAACAGCTTCCAATAATGAAACCACAGTGATCTACGGAGATTCTCCAACGAATCTGAATGTAACCGTAACGGGAACTACCAATATCTTCTCAGATACGGGATACAACAACAATTACTATTATCACACAGCAAAGATTGCTAATCTTCAGCCGAATACGAAATACTATTATAAGATCAAAACAGGAACCACTGAGTCTGCTGTTTATAATTTCAGAACACTTCCTTTACCGGGGCAGGCTGTAACTGCCAATGGAAAGATCCGTTTCCTTATTATGGGGGACAACCAGATCAAAGCAGAGCCAAGATATGATACGCTTACTTTGAATGCGTATAAAAAACTAAAGGAAAAATTCGGAGCTACTTCAGATCCGTCAGACAATATTGCGCTTACTTTTATGGTAGGTGACCAGGTAGACGTAGGTACATTGGACCACTATGAAAATGTCCACTTTAAAAAGAATATCAAATTATCACCTTATCTGCCTATTCAGACAACAGTAGGAAACCATGAAACCTACGGAACGATGGGAATGAATTCTTACTATGCCCATTTTTATATTGATGAAATCAGTTATAAAGGAATAAGCTCAGGAAATGAGAATTATTATGCCCAGCAGGCAGGAAATGTATTATTTGTAAGTTTAAGTTCTGAACATACAGGGTCAGCACAACAGACATGGCTTCAGCAGATCTTAACAGCTGCCAACAATGATTCTACGGTAGACTGGATTATTTCTTTGAGTCACAGACCGTATCAGGCAGAGCAGTATGTAGGAGATATTTCTACCTGGGTAAGAGAAAATGCCGTACCACTTCTGGTAACTTCTGATAAATATTTAATGCACGTTGGAGCTCACCATCATTTATACCACAGAGGTCAGCTTAAAAATACGCCGAACTATCAGATTATTTCCGGAGGAACAGCCTGGGATCAATATTGGGGAATGTCTAATGAACAGGATTTTGACGATGTTCAGAAAACTTTGACAGATTGGACCTATCAGATTGTGGAAGTAGATATTCCAACCGGAAAAGTAGATATCGAATGCTATTCAATCGGTGGAGTGTATAACAAGAAAAACAATGTATTGGTAGATTCTTTCCACAGATATAAAAATCAGCCTAAACCGGCAAAACCATCCATTACAAATACTTTCTCAGGGCCAATTACTTTACCTTTGACATTGAATGGAAGTGCATTTTCGTCTTCCAACGGAGAGCTTTTAAATACAACACAGTTCCAGATCAGTAAAGCCTCGAACTTTTCTGTGATTGAAAAGGAATTCTACCGCGATTTTGAAAACTGGTTCGGAAAAGACGGAAACGGAACACCGGATAAAACCAAAAACCTGAATGATGGAGTAGACATCACAAAAGCAACATTGGCTGCGAATTCTATTCCCAACGGAATCTATTATGTAAAAACACGCTACCGAGACAGAAATCTTGAGTGGAGTGAGTGGAGTGATGTGAAGCAGTTCGAAATTACAGGAAGTGTGGTTTCAAATCCTACCTTTACTTTAAACAAAACAGAATATGCTCAGAATGAAGCTATCACAGCTACATTTACAGGTGGTCCGGGAAATCAGCAGGATTGGGTAGGAATTTATAAAAAAGGACAAACTCCGGCTTCTACCACTTCACAAGGGTATATTTATACGAATGGACAGACTGCAGGAACAGTAACGTTCAATAATGGTCTCGCTACTAAAGGTCAGTATTTTGCAGGATTCTTTGCAAATGGTGGATATACAGAAATCACTCCAAGAAAAAATTTCTATGTAGGACCGAAAGTACAGCTGCAGACTACCGCTGATACGTATCCGGTAGGAGGAACGGTTGTCATCAATTTTACAGATGGACCGAACTTACAGAAAGACTGGATCGGGATTTATAAAATGGGGCAGACTCCGGGAACTACAGCTTCTATCAAATGGAGCTATGTGACAACTGCATCAGGAACATTGAATTTTACAGGGCTTCCAAAAGGATATTATTATGCTCAGTATCTATTGGAAGATGGGTATAACGGAATCGGGGAGAAGGTATTCTTCAAAGTAGGTGATATTGTTACGGATCTTTGGATCAACAAACCTGTATACACTTTGGGAGAAAACATTACGGCTTCATGGACAGATTCTCCGGGAATCATCAAAGACTGGTTAGGAATCTATCCTCAAAGTGTTCAGACGCCGGATGATAATTTTGTTTCTTATACTTATTTTGACGGAGTGACTCAGGGAACAAAAACCATTCAGGGAACAGCTGTACCTGCAACACCAGGGAATTATTACATGGTAATGTTTACCAATGATTCCTATACAGAAGTTTCAAACAGAGTACAATTCCAGGTGGCTTCACCTACTTTAGGAACTGAAGAAACAAGAAGTACAGAGAAAAATGTAGTGTTGTATCCAAACCCAACCAAACCGGGACAACCTACTTTTATTAAAAGTGATTACCCGATTGAAAAAATTGAATTGGTTTCAGCTTCGGGAGAATTATTGTATGTATCAAAAAATATCAATAACCAACGTTTCTCTTTGGTGAATGAAAATCTTCCGGCAGGCGTTTATTTTGTAAAAGTACACGGAAGAAAACTATTTACTTTAAAGCTGATTATTCAGTAAGGTAAACTCAACACAATTATAATGGAGAGGCTGTCAGCAATGATAGCCTCTTTTTTATTGATGTAAATAATCATCTGTGAAAATCTGTTCCATCTGTGGGCAAAAACAAACCACAAAAGTCACAAAGATTTTTAAACACTTAAGTCAATTAAGAGGATATTCTTGCGTTAAATAAGTTCACATAAGTTTTTAAAAATCTTTGATTTTTTAATTATTAAATGTGAATAAAAATCTGCGAAAATCTGTGCCCATTGGTGGTTAAACAAAAAAGCGGTTCCAAAAAAATGAAACCGCCTTTGATATAAGGTTGTGGTAACTAGTCAAATAGATGGTACAGATCATCCTCGCTAATCAGCGTCTGGTTTTCAGCAGAAGCATTTTCTTCCTGAGTATCGGCCAGCGTTTTAGTTTCCTGAATGAGCTTTCCATCCATATTATAAAGTTTTAACAGAATCCATTTCCCGCTGCGTTCAAGTTCTTTAGCTCCATCCCATGTTTTTATTCTGATTTTTCCACTTTGAATAACACCTGCTTTTACAGAAGACTTATTGGCAGGCTTTCCTTTTACATACTGTGTGATTTGTGCTGTGAAGGAATAATCTTCCCCGTCTTCAGTGATAGGTTGTGTAAATGTATATAGAATAGTGCCTTTGGGATCGTAAACGGTTGCATCATAGCCTGTTTGTTTAGCGTTCAGCTTTTTTTCAAAACTCAGTTTTGTATTGTCACCTTCAAAAAAGTTTTTGATATTTACGATAATACCTTCCTTATAAACAGTTTCACTAAAACCTTCATAAGTAGTACCATTATATGGAATACCATCCTGGTAGGTTAATGTAGATTTTAGCTTTCCATCCGGTGAATAATATTTGATTTCCTGGATAAGATCATCTTTTAAAAATTGCTCGGAGGATAACTTTCCGTCTTCATCAAAATATTTACTGGTTACCTTTGAGCCTTTGTCATAAGTATCAATAGAGGAAATCTGTGAATATTCATAAGCCAGATGATAATCATCCCCGTCTATTGGATTATAAATATCATTTTCCTTATCATATTGGTATACAAGATGACCTATTTTTTTCCCCGACTCATCGTAAGTGGTTTTATAGCCATCTTTTTTATTCATTTTCTGTTCCTGTAAGATCTTTCCGCTTTTGCTATAAATGACGCCTTCTTTTACACTGCCGTCCTTTCTGTATTTTTCTATCTTAGAGATCCTCATTGGGCTGGAATAGTAATCCACCATCATATTTTCACCCGCACCGGAAGTAGTACTGCTGCCAAGATATTTCCCTTTTTCACCGTAATATTTTGTTTCGGTATTACCGTCCTTATCAATGATGGTTTCATTTCTGATCCCTTTAATGTCATCATCATAAACTGTTGTTTTTACAGGCGTTGAGTTTTCGTAATCGACCAGAATATTAAAGACCATTCCATCTTCAGCATCTTTATAACTGAACATCTTTCCTGAGAAGTTTCCATCAGCTTTATATACCACATCTTCTGTCAGCCTGCCATTCATATCATAAGTCTGTGCCGGGCCAACCTGCTGTCCGTTAGAATAAGTGATAAAATTCAATACCTTTCCTTCAGGAGTATACCAGGTTACTTTTCCGTCGAAAATTTCACTGTTGGGAGTAGTATCAGAAGCAAGACCTTCCATTTGAAGTTTTCCGTCCTTATAGAAATCTTTGATAAGGGTAAGTTTTCCTTTGGGAGTCGTTTCACGGTAATATTCCATGTTATCCTGAGTAGTTTTTTCCCAGTTTTCATCGAAATACGTTTTTTCCTGTGCGAATACATTGATGCTGAGTACCAGTGCAAGTACTGCCGAGGTAAATAATTTTTTCATGTTTTTTTGTAAGCTTTGATATTTATATATGATTAATGTGATGAAGGGTGTTGAAGCAGATCTCTGTAGCGATCAAAAGAAGCGAAAAGGGTAGTAATGGTCCGCCATTGAAATAATTTCTACATTAAAGTTGTGTTTAGATGATAACCGGAACTAATACAGTATTTCCGGCTTTGAGAGGACAAATATAGATGAAATTGATGAGAAATAAGACAAAAAATGAACAGACTTGTTCAGTTTTTGATGTAATGTTTTGATTATGATGTTTTTAAATGTTTTGGGACGGTTTTTAAAAATGCATCGAATTCAGCACTGTTTCCACTCATCGGATATACAAGAAAATTTATTAAATTTAGCCAACAGAAAAATCTAATATTTCATGATAGATAAAAGAGTAAAAAATGCAAAGGAGGCCATCGAAGGAATTAATGATGGAATGACATTGATGCTAGGCGGATTCGGACTTTGTGGTATTCCTGAAAACTCAATCAATGCTTTGGTAGAAAGTGATGTGAAAGATCTGACTTGCATTTCAAACAATGCAGGAGTAGATGATTTCGGATTAGGATTATTGCTTCACAAAAGACAGATCAAGAAAATGATCTCTTCTTATGTAGGAGAAAATGCTGAATTTGAAAGACAGATGCTTTCAGGTGAACTGGATGTAGAACTAACTCCTCAGGGAACTTTAGCTGAAAAATGCAGAGCTGCTCAGGCGGGAATTCCGGCATTTTATACACCTGCAGGGTATGGAACTGAAGTAGCAGAAGGGAAAGAAGTAAAAGATTTCAAAGGAAAACCTCATATTCTGGAGCACGCTTACGATGCAGACTTTTCTATCGTAAAAGCTTGGAAAGGTGATCATGCAGGAAATCTTATCTTTAAAGGATCAGCAAGAAATTTCAACCATCCGATGGCGGGTGCGGCAAAGATTACCATTGCTGAAGTAGAAGAATTGGTAGAACCGGGACAATTGGATCCGAACGAGATTCATATTCCGGGAATCATGATTCAGAGAATTTTCCAGGGAGAAAAATTTGAAAAAAGAATTGAGCAGAGAACTGTAAGAACTAAAGAATAAGCTCAAATAATAAAAATAAAAAGCGCTGAACATCTATTCAGCGCTTTTTTTATGCTTGAGGAGTAAGTGTTTTTCTTTCTCCGATCTGTTGTCTCCACATAGCGTAGTAAAGTCCTTTTTCGTCAATAAGATTGGCGTGTGAACCTGTTTCTACTACCTGTCCGCGTTCAAGAACATAAATTTTATCTGCATGCATAATCGTACTTAAACGATGCGCAATAAGAACGGTAATCTGTTCTCTTTCTTTCGAAATATCCTTAATGGTTGTGGTAATTTCTTCTTCGGTAATACTGTCCAGTGCAGAAGTAGCTTCATCGAAAATTAAAAGATGAGGCTTTCTCAAAAGTGCTCTTGCAATGGCAATTCTTTGTTTTTCACCACCACTCAGCTTCAGACCGCCTTCACCAATTACTGTTTCAATTCCTTTCTCAGCCCTTTCCAGTAATGCTGTGCAGCTTGATTTCTGTAAAGCAACGGACAGTTCTTCCTCAGTAGCAGAAGGATTAACGAAAAGAAGGTTTTCTTTAATAGTTCCTGCAAATAACTGGGTATCCTGCGTTACAAAACCAATCTGATTTCTCAGCTCATCAAAATCGAATTCCTTTCCATTGATTCCATTATAAAAAATATTTCCTTCCTGAGGTCTGTACAATCCAACAAGCAGTTTCACCAAGGTACTTTTTCCGGAACCACTCGGTCCTACAAAAGCAATAGTCTCACCGTTTTTAAGATCAAAAGAAATGTTATTTAAAGCTTTGTACTGAGCAGACTGATGCTTGAAAGAGACATGCTTGAATTCCAGTTCTTCAATTGCTCCAATTTGTTTCGGATGAAGAGGTTTTTCTTCTACCTCTTTTTTCATCAAACGGTCAAAATTCTGAAGAGAAGCTTCTGCCTCACGATAAGAAATAATGATATTCCCGATTTCCTGCATAGGCCCGAAAATAAAGAAACCATAAAACATCAGAGACAGATATTGACCCGGAGTCACAATATTTTTAAAAATTAAAAATAAAAGAGTAAGGGTGATTAACTGTTGAAGAAAATTGACCATTGTTCCCTGAATAAAACTCAGAGAACGGATGCTTTTTACCTTTCTCAGTTCAAGCCCAAGGATTTTATAGGTATTGTTATTTAAACGGATTACTTCCTGATTGGTTAATCCTAAACTTTTAACAATCTCAATGTTTCTAAGACTTTCAGTAGTACTTCCGGCTAAAGCGGTGGTTTCAGTGACGATATTTTTCTGGATCACTTTGATTCTCTTACTCAATAAATTGGTGACAATCGCAATAAAGAAAATTCCACAGATATAAACGGGCATAATAGACCAGTGTAAACGGATTGCATACACAGAAACGAAAATAATACTCACCAGAATTCCGAAGAAAATATTGATGAAATTTGTGATGAATTTGACTGTATCTTCTCTCACTTTTGTTAAAATAGATAGGGTTTCACCACTTCGCTGATCTTCAAATTCCTGGTAGGGAAGTGCCATAGAATGTTTTAATCCGTCTGTAAATATTTTCGCTCCAAACTTTTGAGTAATCACACTGACTACATAATCCTGAAAAGCTTTGGCAATTCTGCTCACCATCGCCGTTCCGATAAGCAGCCCCAAAAAGTAAAAAGCACCGTGATACAAAGAGCTTCCATATAAATATTCATTCAGGTTTCTGGGTAATAGCTTTTCTTTATCAAAAAAGTTAGGATGAGTAACCAGCTGATCAAGGATATTTCCTGTGATAGCCGGGGCAAATAAAGAGAAAACCTGGTTGATCGTAGCCAAAAATAAAGAGATGATTATCAGCCACTGATAAGGTTTAAGATATCTAAAAAGTATTTTCATTCTATTAAAAAATAATGGAACAAAATTACAGATATTATTTTAACTAACAGTGTTAATTGTTGAATACAACAAAGCCCTTTTGTATTCAAGTGAAAATAATTAAATTGCAGTCTAAGTTTTTATTATGCTTACAAAAGAACAAATTGCCAAAAGAATTTCAAAAGAACTGAAAGATCGTTATTATGTAAACCTGGGAATTGGAATTCCTACTTTGGTTGCCAACTATGTACCGGAAGGTATTTCCGTAGAATTCCAGAGTGAAAATGGAGTTTTGGGGATGGGACCTTTCCCTTTCGAAGGAGAAGAAGATGCTGATATCATCAATGCCGGAAAACAAACCATTACTATTCTGGAAGGAGGTTCATTCTTTGATTCTGCCTTCAGTTTCGGGATGATTCGTGGTCAGAAAGTAGACCTTACGATCCTTGGAGCGATGGAAGTTTCAGAGAACGGAGATATTGCCAACTGGAAGATTCCGGGAAAAATGGTAAAAGGAATGGGAGGTGCAATGGACCTTGTAGCTTCTGCTGAAAATATTATCGTTGCCATGATGCACGTAAACAAAGCAGGAGAAAGTAAAATTCTTAAAAAATGTACACTTCCTTTAACCGGGGTAAACTGTGTGAAAAAAGTAGTTACGGAATTAGCTGTTCTTGATGTGACTCCACAAGGATTCAAGCTGGTAGAAAGAGCACCAGGCGTTTCAGTAGAAGATATTATTAAAGCAACAGAAGCAGATCTGATTATTGAAGGAGAAATTCCTGAGATGCAGTTCTAATCTGATGATAAATATAAAAATTTTCGGCCTCACAAAGTGAGGCCGAAAATTTTTAAAAACGACATAGGAACTCGCAGCGTTAAAAAAATAATTCCTGAGAACGTTAAGAAAATTCTCCTGTCCGAAGCGCGAGATCAAATTAGAATCGATTAAGAAATAATGATTTCGCGCAAGTTTAGAATTTTTAGAGAACAGGACTTATTTTTAGCTGAGAGATCCAAGTCTTGAATTTTTGTTTCTTTTGTTTTAAACAAAAGAAATTAAGGTAAAAAAACTGCCTTATCATAAAAACAACCTTTTAATCATTTAAACCTCTGATCAATATTTCTATAACTGACTTGAAAAAGTGACATAGGAACTCGCAGCGTTAAAAAAATAATTCCTGAGAACGTTAAGAAAATTC